>CAYMWG010000064.1:0-11956 GCA_964393765.1 uncultured Phycisphaeraceae bacterium | reverse complement strand
GGGTTGAAGTGTTCATCGCGACTGAGATTTGACCCGGACGTGAACGCAGCGTGTCATTGCCGGATGCCATCATACATGCTCCGACTGTCGGCCCTCCATCCCTACGCAGCCCTTGCGGCGACCTGTTGCATGTGGGGGACAAGCCTCGCACAGGACCGTCAACCGGATCGCGGCGCGGCGGGGGGAGGGGGGGACCGTCCGGCCGCGGTACTCGAAGGGCTGGCGATCGGCTGGCCGGAAGTCGCGCCGCTTCTGGCCGAGGCGGCCGGGTCGGGTGTTCTGGAGGAGATCGTGCTTGACCGCGCGCTGCGGCAGGCGTGCGCTGACCGCTCGATTACGGTGGGGACCGAGCAACTCCGCTTCGAGCGAGACCTGCTCTCATCATCGCTGGCTCGGGCGGCTCGGGTTCCTCCGACCGAGGGCGAGCGGTTGATCGATGAAGTCCGCGTCTCGCGCGGGCTTGGCGAGAAGCGGTTCGCCGCGCTGCTCGCTAGAAACGCGATGCTCCGGGCAATCGCCCGTGCCGAAGCGGGGCCCGCGGGTGTGCCGGTATCGGAGCAAGATGTCCAGCAGGCGTTCGAGTTGCGCTATGGACCGAAGGTCCGGGCGAGGATGATTCTGGTTCGGACACAGAATCTCGCAGCGGAGGTTGGCGCACGGATCGGTGCGGGCGAGTCGTTCGGCGACATCGCGGCCGCGCTCTCGGAAGACCCATCAAGGCTCCGGGGCGGGATGCTCGATCCGATCAGCCCGGCGGATCCGGGGTACCCGGTGGCGTTCCGGCGCTCGTTGAGCGAGACCGAGCCGGGGAAGGTGAGCGTGCCCGTGATGGTGGAGTGGGATTCGCAGCCGGGCTTCGCGATCGTCCGGGTGGAAGAGCGGATCGTGGGAACGTCGATCGACCGCGCCAGTGTGGAATCGGAACTAACGGAGGAGGTTCGCGCGGTGCGAGAGCGGGCCATCATGGACCGGCTCGCGAGGTCGATGATCGATGAGCAGGCCGCGAAACTCAGCGTGCTCGACTCATCGCTCGAATGGTCGTGGCGGAACCGGCGGGGTCCGAGCAGGTGAGGATGGTCACCCCTGGAGGCTGAGCGTGCCCTTGCGCGTCAGGGTCGCGGTCGATCCCCCAGCCTCCGAAGGCCCTCGTTCCTCGGCGGCGCGCTGCATGGCCAGCACCCAGGTCTCGCGCTCGTACTCAAGTATTTCGAGCGTCTTGCGGGCCTTGGGCAGGTCCTTCTCAAAGCCCGCCTCGACGAGTTGGGTGTAGAGGAAGGTGTACAGCGAGGTCACGCGGGCGCACAAGTCCGGGTCGATGGCAGGGCGGACGGAACTGATGAGTTCCAGCAGGATGTTGCGGCACTTGGAGAAACCGTCGAAAACGGCCTCCCAGTCCTTGCGCTCGAGGCCCTCGCAGCCCTGCCCGAGGAACTTGATCGCCCCATCGAGGAGCATCAATCGAAGTTCCTCCGCGCTCGCGGTGAGGACCTTGGTCCTGAGATACGCGCCGGCCGTTGCGTTGGGCTGGGTCATGTGGAAGGTATCGGACGCGGACGGGACCGGCTTGAGCGTCCAACGCGACGGAGGCCGCGTTGCGGGGTCCGAGGCCTGAGGAGGTTCGGCTGGAACTTACCGCCGGATCAGGCTCGCCAGCGAAGACTGCTGCTGCTGAAGTTGGGCGAGCGTGGATTCCAGTCCGGCAAACTGTCGCTGGAGGGTCGCACGGCGGCGATCGAGTTTGGCATCGAACTCGCCGATCCGGGAGATCTGCAACTGGATCTGCGTGTCGAGGCTCTCTCGCCGGCGGGTGAGGAGGCCGTTGAGCGGGGAGAGATAGCGATCGGCGAACTGCGCGACCTGCTCGCCCACGCCCAGACTCGCGTAGGTGGCGGCATCGGTGTTGGAGACGAAGACGCCGGGAAGTATCTCGGTTCGGTCCTCGCGCTCGTCGGCCTCGAACGCCGAGAAGAGGTCGGCGACGCCCTGCGGATCGGTCTCGAGGGCGGCACGGAACTTGGTGGAGTCAAGTTCCAGTTTCCCGTTGCCGCCGGTCTTGACGCCGACCTGGCTGAGGTACTGGTACGCGCCCGAGACGCCGCGAGCTTTGCCCTGCACGGTCGAGAAGAGGGCTCGACGGAGTTCAACAGCGACGGAGTCGCCTTGGAGCGGGCCTGAGACCTCGGTCTCGCTGTTGTACGCGGTGAGCGTGGCGATGCGATCGGCCAGCGAGTTGAACGAAGTGATGAACTCGGTGATAGCGGTCTCGACGGCCGCGGTGTCGCGTCCGAGGTTGAGCGTGATGGGGTCCTCGCTCGCGGCGGTCACATCGATGCTCACGCGGTCGATCACGCTGGAGAACGTGTTGGTGGTGCTGCTGAGGAGGATGGCGCGGGCGGGGTCCTCTGCGCCGAAGAACAGCCTGGCGTTGCGGGCCTCGGCGGTCATCACCACGCCCAGGTCGGCGCCGGCCGCGTCGAAGGTGAACGCGCCCGCAGCACCGCTGTCGCGGGCGCTCAGGCGGAGCCGGAAGGGTGCGGCCGATGAGCCATCGTTGATGATCGAGGCGATCACCGCGCTCCGCCCTTCGTTGAGTTTGGTGACCAGCGTGTCGAGCGTGTCGGTCGCGGTGAGGTCAATCTTCCGCTCGAACGTGCCGTCGATGAAGTTGCTCGTGCCGATGCCCGAGGCTTCCCCGGCGATGTTGAGCGAGCGGGCGACGGTGCCGACGGAGTCGCGGATGCGCACCTTGAGAGAGCCGGCAGTGAGCGGGTCGCGTGGCTCGATCAGCAGGCCGTCGCCGTTGTCGTTCACCCGCGCCAGCACGTTCAGGTTGCGGCTGTTGATCTCGTCAACGACGTCGCCGATCGTGATGGAGTCGGTGCCGATGTCGATGAGCGCCCGGACACCGTTGGTGTCGAAGAGTTCGAAGGAGCCGGTGCCCACGCCGCGTCCGCCATTGAGCGTCGCCAGCCGGACCGAACTATCGACATAGCGGTGCTGCTGACGCTCGCCATTGATGACGGATGCAGCCACGCCGGTTGGGACATCGACGCCGACCTGCTCGGCACCGGTGCCCGAAACTACGAACGATCCGGTCCCACCTGTGGTGTCGGTCAGGACCAGCGAGGTTCCGGATTCCGAGAGCGCGGCCGTGACCTTGCCGGACGTCGCGGCCGAGATCTCAGCCAGAATCGTTGAGAGCGAGCCGGTGGTCGTCACGCTGAAGGTGAACGCCGAGCCGTCGCGAGCAGTGATCGAGAACGCCCCGGAATCCAGCCCTAGGCCCCCGCGAAGGTTGGAAGCGAGCGTCGAGTTCAGCCCGGCCACCACCGCACGTCCGGTCAGCGTGGCCACCGGGGTCGAGCCCACGAGCCCGAGGTCGGTGGCGGCGGTGCTCGATGCGTGCGCCGACACTTCGAGGTTGTCGGTGCCGGTCGGCGTGGAGGTGTCGACGAGTTGAAAACTCTGACCGTCCGCGGCAATCTGCAGAGTCACCTTGCCGGCGGTCTGCGTGCTGATGCGCTCGGCGAGTTGTCCGACGGTCGCGACGGGCGTGGCCGTCTGAAGGATCGCGGCGTCGTACATGCTTCCGATGTCGACCGCGTAGGTTGAGCCATCGAGGGTCTTGATGGTAAAGTCCGGTGTCGAGGCACCGATGGCATTGTTGAAGCCGATGCCCAGGCCGTCGCGGAGGAACGAGATCGGGGTCGAGTTCCCAAGCCGCACGACGGGCTGGCCCTCCAAGGAGCCGTCGGCAGCGGAGCCGGCGAGGCCCAGTGCGGTGGCGGTGGTATAGCCGGAGACGTTCTGAACGCTCAGGGCCGCGATGCCGCCAGCCTCATCGGTGAGCACGAAACGCGAGCCCTCGACGGACAACTGGACACGGACGCCCTCGGCGGAGTTGAAGGCTTCGAGTACCTCGTTGACGGTGGTGACACGCGAGAGGTCAACGGTAGTCGATGCGCCGCTGGAATCGGTGACGATCACTTTGCCGCGAGCCACACCCTCGCCGCCGTTGAGCAGCGCCAAGTCCGAGTCGCGGTCGAGTCGGGCCGCGGCGGATTCGACGGTGACGGAGGTTGCGCCAACAGAGGAGGAGTTCCGGTCAACAAAGCCGCGGGAGAGCATCTGCTGGCTCTGGACGACTCGGTCCACGAGGAAACTGAAACTGCCCAGGGGGGCCCCGGCGCTCGCCTGCGCCGTCAGCGACATGGGGTTTGAACTTGTTGCGGTGGTGGTCTCAAAGATGCGGGAGACGCGGAACTTGGACGCGGCGGTCTTGAGTCCTGCGAGGCGGCTGTTCAGGTCGAGGAGCGCGGCCTGCTGGCTCTGGAGTTGGATCACGCGGCGCTGGGCGAGTTGCTTGGGGCGGGCCTCGATGGAGAGCAACTGCTCGATCAGCGAGCCGGAGTCGATCCCGCTGATGAGGCCGTTGCTGGAGGTGATTCCACTCATATGCCGGCGCCTTGTTTACGGATTCAGTGCCGAATCGCCGACCATCCGGGGCGGTCGGGCCGGCCCCCCGCCCTCCGCCGCAGCGCTGGATAGCGAGTTCCAAGCCGGCGTAAGAAGGTTCCGCCTGCGGAGGGAGAGCAAGTCGGAGGCCCACAGCACGACCACCCGGCGAACGATGGACCGGGCGCGGGCAGGTGCCGCCTGGAGAGAGAATGTCGGAGCGGTGAGCACGCTTAGGCTTCCCTGGTGACGCGGTTTGCCGCAATCGGCGTGCCCGCGGACTACTTCATCGGCTTGGGGGTGCCAAGGGGTGAAATCGTGCGTGGGGGGTTGGCGAATGCCCTCGACCATCGCCCCTCCCGCGTCCTACCTGTTTTGAGGGAGCAGCCGATCTCTTGTTTGATCGGGGATCGAACCCTCGGTCCGTCTGGTCGATACAACTCGACCGCTCATTGCCCGAGGAAGACGCCCATATGCAGAGATTGCCTGCCCGCGAACTGATGGACATGAAGAGTTTTCGCGCTGCCGTCATCGGACTGTGCCTGCTCACCGGCATCAGCGCGCTCGCCGTGCTTGGCATGGCGCTCTTGAGCCCCCCTGTCAGTTGGTTCCTTGTGGGCTTCGAAATCGTCATCGCCGCCGCTTCGTTCATGGGCGTGGCGACGGGGCTGGGGCGGCACAGAGACGGCCCGGCAATGGCTCTGCTCTGTGTCGCGGGGGCGGTAGGTGTGGGATCTCTCTTGGGTTACATCGGATCGGGCGGAACCCTCTTGGGCTGGGGTCTCAAGCCGCTCCTCATGGCGAGACTGGCGGATGCAGCGACCATCGCGGGCGCATCGGGGCTGATCGTGCTGGCACGAAGGCCGCGCGACGCGGTGCCGATGGTGGCAAAGGGACTGCTCATCTGCGGGGCCTTGGCCGGGATGCTTTTGGCGGCGTGGCTGTTCCGCGCCTCAATCGCCGGGGCTCCGGGACCGGTGCGGGGCGCTCTGATGGCGTGCATCGGGGTGGGCGGGATCGTTCTGATCTCAGCGGGAGCGCACTACCTGATCCGCGGGTTCAGTCTTGGGTCGATGGCCGACCGGACAGATGCGGCCTGAGGCGGCAACGAAAAAGGCCGGGGATGGCCCCGGCCTTCGTGAGGAGTGTGTGCCGCTCTGCTTCAGTCGGCCTTCTTCTTGGGCTTGGTCTTGGGCTTGGCTTCGGAAGACTTCGACTCGGTCTCGTCGTCCGCGGCCTCCTCCTTCTTCGAGGGCTTCTTCGCCGATTTCTTCGACGCCCCGGCCTCCGCCTGCTCGCCCATCAGTTTGTTGAACGCCTCAAGGTCGAGTTCGTCAACCTTGGACTTCGCGATGATCGCGTCGAGCGTCTTGTGCTCGCGGATCTGCGTCCAGACCGTGCCCATCTGGTTTCGGGCGAAGAGATCCTGACGGAGTTTCTCCGGCCGCTCGCCGCGCATGGCCGCCATCTGCGCCACTCGCCCGTTGAGTTCGGCCTCGGTGACCTTGACGTCGAGTTGCTCGCCGGCGCGATCGAGGATGAAGAAGAGTTTGAGTTCCCGCACCGCCGACTCGTTGGAAGTCGCCCGGAGTTCGGCGAGTTGCTCCTCGATCTTCTGCGGATCCACGCCGCGGTACGACAGTTCCATCCGCCGCTTCTCAAGGTTGCGGGCCGTCTGCGAGGCGGTGACGCGCTCGGGCATCTCCATCGAGACTTTCTCGAGGAGCCAGCGCGCGACCTGCGAGCGCATCGCCGTCTGCTGCTCGATGCTCGCCCGCTGCTGGATGCGGTCGCGGATGACCTCCTGCACCTTCGTGGGGCTGTCAAGGCCGTAGCGCTGCGCCACCTCCTCGGGCGTGGCCGCGATGATCTCGTCGGCCCGCGCGACCTGGAAGGTGATCGTGAGGGCCTTGCTCTGGAGTTTCTCGTTCTCGTGATTCTCGGGGCCCGTCGTGGTCACGGTGAACGACTTGCCGACCTCGGGCTTGCCGAGTTGTTTAGTGAAATCGTCGACCATGACGCCCAGGATCATGCCGCGGCCGTTCTTGTCGTCGGTCGGGATTTGGACAACGGCGTCCTGGATGTCGTAGTGCTTCTCGCCGGACTCATCGACCATGACGGCGTGCCCGGTGAGGTAGTCGCCTTTACCCGGAGCCTCCTTGGGCTCGAGGCGGCCCTCGTTGAGGAGCAGGCGATCGACCTCGCGCTGGACTATCTCATCGGTCACCGCGAGCCTTGGCTTCTTGAGTGAGATGCCCTCGTACGCCGGGAGAGCGAACTCGGGGAGCACTTCGATCTCGACCTCGAACGCGAGCGCCTTGCCCTCCTCGATCTCGATGGTGAGCATGTCCTCGCTGATGGGCTCCCCGATCACGCGGAGTTTGTGGTCCTCGATGGCCTTGGAGTATGCCTGCGCTACCAACTGGTTCCGCGCCTCGCGCCGGAGCGTGCTGCCAAAACGCTTCTCGATCAATCGGCGGGGGGCGCGCCCTTTGCGGAACCCGGGCAGGTCGGTTTCAGCCGTCAGCGTCTCTATGGACGTGCCCAGGTGTTCGTTGACGGTCTCGGCCGGGATCTCGATGGAGAGTTTCTTCCGGCTCGGGCCGACATCGGTGAGTTTGACCTTGTTGGGCCGCTCGGAAGAGGCTTTTTCGACGGTTGCGTTGGCTGCCATGTGCATTTCTCCGGGGTCCAGAGCGCCAGCCAACCGTGGCGGACGCTCCCCACCCGTGGTGTGAACGAGCAGGGTAGGGGCGGAACCTCTTGCGGGCGGCCGCGTGGCGTTCGTCCCGTTCGGAGGTAGACTCTGTGAGCGTTAGACTGCATTCCGCCTGAGTTGCAGGCCTGATCGGCGGTCCAAGGTGGCGGCGCACGGGAGCATGAAATGCGTCTCACTCACAGCATCGGTGCATCGGTTGTGGTGTCCGCGATCACCGCCCTGCCGGCCGCGGCTCAGGGACTGTGCGGCGCGCCCGGTGCCGACCTGGCCATTTCTCACATCGATGGCGTCCGAAACTACAGCCCGTCCGAGGGTGTGGACAGCGTGGTGCTCGCGACACGCCAGACCAATGTTGGCGGCGTCGCGATCGTTGCCGATCTGGTCACAGCGCAGCACCCCGTGATGGCGGAGAACATCTACTGTCATTCGCTTGTGAATGGCGTGAGCCGCTTTGAGCAACTCGGAATGGGATGGTGCTTCCACGCGGGCATCCCGCTGAACATGGGCGGGTACTGCACATGCCAGGGCGGGTCAAACTCGACCATAGGCCCGGGCTGCTCCGATCCGCACAGCGCAACGCTGATGGGCACGGCCTCCATGCTCGGCCCGCGATGGGAGGTCAACGCCTCATCGGGCGCGGCAGCGCACCCGCACGCGACCCCGGTCGGGCCGCACGGCGGGCGCGTCACCGTCCTGCTCAGCGATGTTGACCCCGCGGCAAACATCGACGCATCGTTCTTCGGCGAAGTCCTCGTCGTGCATGTCGATGAGGACGCCGCGAACACATGGAACAACGCGACCTGGCGGCCCGTGAGCGTGGCGTACCTGAACTCGAGCGCGACGTTCGCCCTCGCGGGGGCTTCACATCCGGGCGAGGCCGCGCTGCTCGCGTGGAAGACGCTGGTGCCGGGCGTGGTGGAGGCAGTCGTTGATGTGCCCGATGACGGGCGGTTTCTCCTGGCCGCACGCGCGCTGCGCATCGGCGGCAACCAGTGGAACTACGAGTACGCGGTGTTCAACCTGAACTCGCACCGCGCTGCCCGTGCTTTTTCGCTGGAATGCCCCGACGCTATTCAGATTGGGGAGCACGGATTCCACGATGTCGACTATCACAGCGGGGATGGTCCCGGCGGCGTGAGCATCGCGGGCACGGACTGGGTGTTCGACGGCAGCGCCGATGCAGCCCGGTGGGAGACCGATGCCTTTGAGATGAACCCCACGGCCAACGCGCTGCGCTGGGGCACGCTCTACAACTTCCGTGTTTCCTGCAACGCCGTGCCGTTGATGGGGACGGCCGCGCTCGAACTCTTCCGCCCGGGCGGACCGGCAGCAATCGACATCGTAATCACCGTGCCCGGCGGTCCATCCTGCCTGGGCGACCATGATGGCGATGGCAGCCGCGCGGTTTCGGACATCTTCGCGTTCCTATCGGACTGGTTTTCAGGGAGCACTGCGGGCGATGCGGATGGCGATGACGCGACCACCGTGCCCGACATTTTCAGGTTTCTCGCATCGTGGTTCCCGGGCTGCTGAGTCTCACCACATCCCGCAAAGCAGTGAACCGGCACGAACCGTCGTTGCCGCCCCGCGACGCCACGGCTATCCTTGAAGTCTTGCGACTTGCGGTCGTGGCGGAATTGGCAGACGCGCCAGATTCAGGTTCTGGTGGGGTCACACCCGTGGAGGTTCGACTCCTCTCGACCGCATTCGAGGACCGCTGCGAAAGCATGCGCACAGGACCCTCCTCACGGGGGGTTCTTGTGCTTTTGGAGTGACGGACGCCGGCGCGTTGTGCGTCGGAGTGAGTGCAAGCGTCCGACCACCTCACCGGTAACAATGCATGCAAGGTCGCCTTGCGTACATTCCAGCGCGCCGATCAAGACGATGCCCGGCCATGTGTTTCTGATCTGTTGTCCAGACTGTGGGAGCCTTCATGTCGATCGCCAGTCTTCCCCCCCCGGGTCAAGAGGAACTTGAGCGGCTCAGCGCACCCCTCCGCGCGCTGGAGCGGCGCGTGGCGGAGGTCGTGGTGGGCCAGGCGGCGATGGTCCGGGGGCTGCTTGTCGGCCTGCTCAGTGGCGGGCACGTCCTGCTCGAGGGTGTTCCCGGCCTTGCCAAGACGCTGACCGTCTCGACACTGGCCCGCGGCCTGGACTGCACCTTCAAGCGCATCCAGTTCACGCCCGATCTGTTGCCCGCGGACCTGATCGGCACGCTGGTGTATTCGCCCAGGGACGGGACCTTCACGCCGCGGAAAGGGCCCATCTTCGCGAATATCGTGCTCGCCGACGAGGTGAACCGCGCGCCGGCCAAGGTGCAGAGCGCGATGCTGGAGGCGATGCAGGAGCGGCAGGTCACCATCGGCGATGAGACGTACATGCTGCCGCAGCCCTTCCTGGTGCTGGCCACCCAGAACCCGGTCGAGCAGGAGGGCACCTACCCGCTCCCCGAGGCGCAGGTGGATCGCTTCCTGCTCAAACTCCGCGTGACCTACCCAACCCGTGCTGAGGAGCGCGCCATCCTGGACCGGATGGCATTTACCCGCCCCCAGGCGATGGACTCCGTGCAGAAGGAGCCGGTGCTGCACCCGCGCGAGTTGCTCGCAGCGCGCGGCCTTGTGGACCGCGTACACATCGACGAGAAGGTGCGCGAGTACATCGTGGATGTTGTTCGTGCCACGCGCCCCGAAGCGCCCGTCCCCGGTCAGAAGCGCGCGGACCGGGAGGAGGCCTTGGTCGACTTCGGCGCCTCCCCGCGCGCAACCATCGGTCTTGCGCTCGCGGCCCGCGCCATCGCCGTGCTGGAGGGCCGCGCGTATGTCACGCCCCACGATGTCAAGTCGGTTGCGCCAGATGTGCTCCGCCACCGAGTCGTCCCGAGTTACGAGGCCGAGGCACGAGAGATGACCGCCGATGATCTTGTTTCGCGCGTGCTCGAGCGCGTGTCCGCCCCGTGATCGAGACTTCCAGGTGACTTTGCCATGACCCCCGCAGAACTGGCACGACAAGTCCGGCTGCTCGAACTCAGCACGCGCCGTCGCGTGACCGAGGTGTTCGCGGGCGAGTACACCTCCGCGTTCAAGGGACGCGGCATGGAGTTCTCGGAGGTTCGCGAATACCAGCCCGGCGACGATGTCCGCTTCATCGACTGGAACGTGACGGCACGCACGGGCCGGCCATTCATCAAGCGGTTCGTTGAGGAGCGGGAACTCACCGTCATGCTGGTGGTGGACCTTTCGGGCTCGTTCGACTTCGGGACCGCCGCTACCACGCGCGGCGTCACGGGCGAGTGGTCGGTGCTCGCCGACGGATCCAAGCGGGCGCTGGCTGCCAAGGTCTGCGCGCTGCTGGCGTTCGCGGCGGTGCGCTCGGGGGATCGCGTGGGCCTGTGCGCCTTCACCGATCGGGTGGAGCACTATGTCCCGCCGCGGAAGGGGGCTCGCCATGCCCTGCGGCTTGTGCGGGAGTTGCTGGCACTGGAACGAAAGGGAAACGGCACCGACCTGGAGCCAGTCGCCGATCGGCTGCGCCGCGTCCTGCACCGGCGATCGTTGCTCTTTGTGGTCTCCGACTTTGTATCCACCATGCAGGGCAACACCGACGCCAAGCCGTTTGAGGACAGTCTGCGGCGTCTTGCGGGCGCTGGGCACGCGGGGGGAGGAGGCGGGGGCGCGGGCGGAGGTCACGACATCATCGCCGCGGTTGTGCGCGACCTGCGCGATGCTGAACTCGTCAGCGCGGGCATGATCCGCGTGCGCGACCCCGAGACCGGGCAGGAACGCGTGCTTGATACCTCCAGCCGACGCGTCCGCGATGCCTACACCGCAGCGTTCCGACGGGCCGAAGGCGAACTGGAGAAGGCTCTCGCGGGCGCGGGCCTGCGCGGCGGCCGGTCGCGTGTGAACCTGTGGACACACGAGCAGCCGGTGCACAGTCTGGTCGAACTCTTTCACCGGAGGGAGCGATGAGCGGGCGGGATGTACCAGTCACGGCGAAGGGCAGTTGGCCGCAGAATCTTGCTGCGGCAACGCTCGCGGTTGCGATGCTCGCGCCCGGCTGTTCTCATCGCGACGATGCTCCCGAAACGCAGCCGCGCTTCGCGGTCTCGCACACCACCGCCGCGCACGGTCTGAGCGTCGCGCTGCACGTTTCGCGCAGCGAGATCAGTATCGCCGACCGGATTGAGGTGCTCATCGAGACCAAGCGTGCGGACGGGGGCAGGGTGCCCTGGCCGTCCATTGCCGCGGCGGCTGGTCCCGGCCTGCCGTTCCCGCCGCCCGCGACTCCCGGCGATGGCGCTGTCTCTGACTGGATGATCCTCGAAGCAGACCGTCACACGCTCGCGCCCGGGCACGAGACGCTTCTGCTTGTTCTAGAGCCCTACCTGAGCGGCGACAAGACGCTCCCGGTGTTTGAGTTCAAGGTGAACGGGGGAACGATCTCGACCGAGCCTGTGGTGGTTCGCGTTCCGCCGGCGATTACCCCCGTGCCATCGAGTGCGCAAGTGCCGGAATCGCCGCTCGCGGCATTGGCTTCACTGGGTCCGGCGCTCGCGCCCGTGCCGGTGGAGCGATTCTGGGTGCGCGAGCCAGTGATGTGGGGCATCGCGGGGGCCAGCGCGATCCTGCTCGTCGCGGGCGTATGCGGCGTATGGGCGATCCGGCGGAGCCGCGGTCGCTCTGAGACCGCCGATCAACGCTTCGACGCGGCGATGGTGTCGGCGCGGGCAGCGCTCGCGGATGCCCACACCACCGATGCTGCGGAGGTTGGGCAGCGCGTTCTC
>CAYMWG010000063.1:0-12247 GCA_964393765.1 uncultured Phycisphaeraceae bacterium | reverse complement strand
CACCTACGCTCTCCGCCGCATGACACCCCCGCAGACTCTCGGCCTTTCGGGCTTCCCCACGACAATCCCCCAGGCCCTTGCGCCGCTCGCCGAACTGGCCTTCAACCTCCAGTGGAGTTGGCGTCCGGGCGCGCAGGCACTGTTTGCCCGGATTGACCCGGCGGCCTGGGAGGCAACCGACCACAACCCGGTGCGCGTGCTGGCGCAGGCCGACCCGTCGCGCCTCGGCGCGCTCGCCGCCGATTCCGCGTTTGTCGGGTCCGTTCGTAGCGCGACAGAAGAACTCCGCAAAGACCTGGTCGCCCCATCTTGGTACGACTCGCAGTCGGCCCGGCTGAGCCGGACCTCCGGCGATTTCCTCGCCGCCTATTTCTGCGCCGAGTTCGGCCTGACCGAGTGCTTCCAGATTTATTCCGGCGGGCTCGGGCTGCTCGCTGGCGACCACCTCAAGTCCGCCTCTCAACTCGGCCTGCCGCTGGTCGCGGTCGGCCTCCTGTACCGCAACGGCTACTTCCACCAGCAACTCGACCCCGATGCGATGCAGCAGGAACTCTTCCCCGCGCTCGATGCGCCGATGCAGCCGGTGCGCCGCGTGACCGACACGGCCTCGGGCCGGCAACTCACCATCAGTCTCCAGATGCCCGGTCGAGATGTCCACTGCGCGATCTGGCGGGCACAAGTCGGGCGCATCCGCCTCTACCTGCTCGACACCAATGTCGATGCGAACTCCGCTGAGGATCGTGAGATCACCGCCAACCTTTACCTTGGCGACCAGAATCGGCGCATCCAGCAGGAGATTGTGCTGGGCATCGGCGGCGTTCGGGCACTCGAAGCCTGCGGCGAGCACCCCACCGTCTTCCATATGAACGAGGGGCACGCCGCGTTCCTGGCGCTTGAGCGCATCGCCATCGTCCGCAAGCGCTTCTCGCACGTCAAGGTGAGTTTCGATCAGGCCCGCGAGGCCGCATCCGCCGCGCATGTCTTCACCACGCACACGCCCGTGCCCGCCGGGATCGACCGCTTCCCACCGGGCCTCGTGTCGCACTACTTCGGCAACCTGCACGAGGCGTACGGCCTGGACCTCGAGGGCTTCATGGCCCTGGGGCGCGAGGATGTCGCCAACCGCAACGAGGCCTTCTCGATGGCGGTCCTGGCCATCCGCTGCTCGCGCTGGGCCAATGGCGTCTCCCGCCTGCACGGCGAGGTGTCGCGCCGCATGTGGCGCAGCATGTGGCCCCACACGCCCGAGGGCGATGTGCCGATCGGCCATGTCACCAACGGCGTCCACACAGACTCGTGGGTCTCCCCGCACAACGTCGCGCTCTTTGACAAGCATCTGGGCAACGGCTGGCGGAGCGCGCCGCAGGAGCCCGCCTCGTGGTCGGGCGCGGCCAGCATCCCGGACGCGCCGCTCTGGGCAGCGCGCAACGCCGGACGCCGGGACCTGCTGGCATTTGTCCAAGAACGCGCAGGCGCGGGGCGCACCGGCGGGATTGCGCCGGCGCTCGACCCCGATGCCCTGACCATCGGCTTTGCCCGACGGTTTGCCGGGTATAAGCGCGCAACGCTGCTCTTCCGCGACGAAGCCCGACTGAAGAAGATGCTCGCCGGCTCGGGTGGCCGTCCCGTCCAGTTCATCTTCTCCGGCAAGGCGCACCCCGGCGACACCTGGGGCAAGCACCTCATCCGCGACATTGTTCACTTTGCCCGCTCCCTCGATGGTGCCGCCAAGGGGCGGATTGTCTTCCTTGAGGACTACGCCATCGATGTCGCCCGGAAGTTGGTGCTCGGCTGCGATGTATGGCTCAACAACCCGATCCGCGGCCTGGAGGCCTCCGGTACAAGCGGCATGAAGGCCGCGCTCAACGGCGTGCTCAACTGCTCGATCCTTGACGGCTGGTGGGACGAGGGGTTCGACGGCTCGGCGGGCTTCCGCATCCCGGAGCGCGGCACCTATCCCAGTGATGCGCCCGATGAGGAGCGGGAGCAGTTCGAGGCCGAATCGCTCTACCGGACGATCGAGTCCGAGGTCGTTCCAGCCTTCTACGAGCGTGACAGCGCTGGCCTGCCGCGGAAGTGGCTGACGATGATGAAGTCGTGCATCGCCCGCCTCGGGCCGGAGTTCAGCACACACCGCATGGTGGCCGAATATGCCACGAAGTATTACTTCCCCGCTCACCAGGCCGCCTCGCAACTCGCGGGCGACCCGGGCGCGGACATACGCCCCGCGCGCGACCTTGCCGACCACATCGACCGCTACCGCAAACTCTGGGCGGGCGTGCGCATCCGGTCGATCGACTGCGCCCCGACCCCCGCCGGCGATGCCCTGGAAGTCGGCGCGGCGGTGCGGCTGGGGCAACTCCGCCCCGATGAGGCCAGCGTGCAGGTCTATCACGGCGCGGTTGCGCCTGAAACGGGCCGCATCGAGCACGGACGTTCCATTGACATGGCCTCACGACAGTCCTTGGGCGATGGCACATACCAGTACACCGCGAGCGTGCCGGCACCGGACGGCCCCGGCGCGATGACTCACGGCCTGCTGATCCGCGTTCTCCCCCGCGATCCGCTCATGGCCTCACCGTTCATCCCCGGGCTCATCTGCAACAGCCCGGTCGTCTCGGCCGAGCCCGGCCCCGGCGGGCACCTGTAAACGTGAGGCGGGACAGGAAGAACTCAGAGCATGCAGAGAAAGCAGAGAAGGCAGGAACACGGATGGGACAGATTTGGAACAGATAGAACAGATCAGGAAGGATCGGTCCCAATGATGAATCTACCGCATCGAGATTGTTCCCCGGCCTGGCTCGTATCAGTGTTCTCCGTTTTCTATCCGGATCATCTGTGCCTGCCTTTCTCCGCTCCGACTCCGCTCTCTCTGCTCACTCTGAGTTCCTTCTGACCGGTCGTCCGACCACGAAAGACTGTTCAGTCGCCTATGCCACTCACCCTCGCATTCCTCGGCGACATCGTCGGCTCTGTCGGGCGCGCGACAGCGACCGCCGCCGCGCGACGCCTGCGTGAGAAGCACGGCGCGAGCATCGTGATCGCCAACGGCGAGAACTCCCGCAACGGCTCGGGCCTGTCGCCCGACAACTTCCGCGAACTGAGGAAAGGCTCGGGCGCGGGCGGTTCCGGCGGGATCGATGCCATTACGCTCGGCGACCACTGGGCGAGAGACCGCCAGATCATCCCGCTGCTGGAAGACCCCGACCAGCCCGTGCTGCGCCCCGCGAACCTCGCAGCGGCCGCGCCGGGCAAGCACATCATCCGCCTCGCCCCCTTGGACTCCCCACCGATTTATGTCCTCACCGTCCTGGGCCGCCTGTTCATGCCCCTTCCCGCCGACAGCCCGTTCGCGGCGATCGACCGCGAACTGGGCGCGATCCCCGAGAAGGACGCGATAGTCCTTGTCGAAATCCACGCCGAGGCCACCAGCGAAAAGCAGGCCGTCGCCTGGCACTGCCTGCGGACCTGGACGCGCGACGATACCCCTCGCGTCATCGCGGTCCTGGGCACGCACACGCACGTCGCGACCGCCGATGCCCGCCTGCTCGACCATGTTCTCGCCGCGCAGACCGATGTGGGCATGTGCGGCCCGCAGCGGAGCGTGATCGGGCGCGACATCACCGCCACCCTCGACTCCATGGTCCGGCAGATGCCCGCGCCCCTCGAGGTCGCTTCCGAAGACCCGCGCGCCCAGGGCGCGCTGATCCGCATCGACACGCGCAACCGCCGAGCCGAGGGTATTGAGCCGATCGATCTTTCTGTGTGACGCGGACTGCTGAGTGAACCACCAGTCCCGCCGATCCGCTTGACGCTCGCCGTCACGATCTCATCGCTCCCGCTTGCTCTTCTGAGGCCCGGCCTTTGCGTCGGCAGTCGGCGGGATGAATCCATCGGCCTTGCCCGCGAGAGCAAAGTCCTTCTCCGTGATCCCGCCCGCATCGTGTGTGCTCAGGGTCATCGTCACCTTGTTGTAGCGGATCATCAGGTCGGGGTGGTGCTGGGCGGCCTCAGCCGCATCGGCAACACGGTTGACGAACGCCATCGCCTCCACGAAATCCTTGAAGTGGAAGGTCCGCTGGATTGCCCCGCCTGTCTCGGACCACTCCGAGCGCGAGGCGAGCATCCCGGCGATCTGTCCATCCGTTAACTTGTCCATCGCCAGTGCTCCGCGTGTCCCCGCGGACAGCAACTCTCTGATGGGTCCTGGGAGGTCGGAAACATCCCCACCAGCGCGTGGTCAGTGTATCGTCTCGAGCGGCACACCACAGTCGAGTGCCGATGCGGACAGCCCATGTGGAGCAGTGTTTCAAGTGCCTGACACCACACGACTTGCACCATCTCCGACGGGCGCGCTCCACCTCGGCAATGCCCGCACGTTCCTCATCAACTGGGCGCTGGCGCGTCACGCTGGCTGGCAGATCGTGCTGCGCATCGAGGACCTCGATACACCGCGGGTCAAGGCCGGGGCGGTGGCGGGACTGGTGGGAACTCTTCGCTGGCTGGGAATCGACTGGGAGTCGTGGCCCCACGCTACCGGCGCAGGCAGGCCAATGGGCGTTCTGATTCAGTCGGACGATCTGACGCCCTATTCGGCGGCGATGCGGATGCTGGCAACACGCGGTCTGGCGTACCCCTGCGCGTTGAGCCGGGGCCAGATCGAGGCCGCGGCGAGCGCGCCGCAGGAGGGCTCGCACGAGACGCCCTTTCCGGCCTCGATGCGTCCGGCGGGGGCGGGCAACGCGTTTGACTTTGACGCGGCAGCCGCTGGTGCCGATCGGCCCAACTGGCGCTTCTGCACGCCCTCGGGGACCGTTGAGTTTGTTGATCGTCACGCGGGCTGGCAGCGCATCGATCCGTCCCAGACGGTTGGGGACTTCGTGCTCTGGACCAAACGCGGCCAGCCCTCGTACCAACTTGCGGTCGTGGTCGATGACCACCGCCAAGGCGTCACGCGGGTGGTTCGGGGCGATGACCTGCTTGATTCCGCAGCGCGGCAACTGCTGCTATGGCGGGCGCTGGGCCTGACGCCCGAGCCGACCTTCACGCACCTGCCGCTGGTCATCGGAACCGACGGACGCAGGCTCGCCAAGAGGCACGGTGATACGCGCATCGATACCTATCGCGCCAGGGGTGTCCCGCCTGAGGGGATCATCGGGCTGGTCGCGTTCTGGAGCGGCGTGTCCAGCAAACGTTCGATGATGTCGGCAACGGAGTTCAAGGACGGGCTCCAAATGGATACCATCCCGCGTGGACCGATCACTTTCTCCGATGAGGACGAACGATGGCTGTTCTCGTTGACTGTCTGAAACTTCTGCTCGTCGTGACAACGCTCTGCGCGGCCGCGCTAGCCGTCGGCTGCGATGAGAAGGACACCGTGGCCACCGGCGTCGCCAGCGTGAAGATCAGCGGGAAGACCTACTTCCTCGAGATCGCGGCGGACTATGAAACGCGGATGCTCGGCCTGGGTGGCCGGACGCAGATCGCAGACGATGGCGGCATGATCTTCACAATCCCGGCGGGCCAGATCACCGTGCAGAGTTACGTTATGCGCGATTGCCCGATCGACATGGACATCATCTACACCGATGGCGCCGGGCGTGTGCTGACCAGCCACGAGATGAAGGCAGAGCCACCGCGTGATGAGTCCAAGGGTGAGGGCAAGCCGGGCGATATGCAGAACGTCGCCTACGACACGCGTCTGAGGCGATATTCCAGCCGCTATCCGGCGGCGTTCGTGATCGAACTGAAGGCGGGTTCGGTCAAATCTTTAGGTGTGAAAGAGGGCGATCAGATCATGTTCGACTACGCCGCGCTCAAGAAGGCCGCGCGGTAGGCCGATCCGAGGCAATGGTGGACGGATCCGCCGGGCGCGGCCGATCGGCCCCTGCCTTCCCCGGGTCCGACCGCCGGAGGCCGCCGGGGCATGCACAGCCACTCACTGGCACTGATCGCTCCCGCCGGCTGCGAGGTCTCGCGCCCTGCGTGGTGGCAGGCCATGCTCCGATCCTGGCCGGGGACCCCGCCGACGGTCGAGCACCTCACGCCCGAGCAGGTCCTCCTGAGTTCCAAGGCTCTGCTGCCGGCCCGCTCGTGGGACGCCGCGGTTGTCGCGCCGCTGGCCGGCGCGTTGGATTCGACCCTCTATCGCGTGATCGATGTGCTCCAGCAGTCGCTTGTGCCAACCGTGCTCCTTGTGGGGGACAGCCCCGCGCAGGAGTCGCGGCTCGACGGGTTTAATGCCGGATCGGTCGTGACCCAGCGGGTGACCGCGGACCCCGGAACCCTGGCCGGCCTGGTCTACGGGCTTGCGCAGCGACAACCCGCGATTCGCTCACTTGAGCAGTCGATCCGGCTCGCGCAGTCGTTCCAGGGCGAAACATCCGCCGAGATCGAGCGACTGCACCAGGAACTTTTGCTGGCCGCGAAGGTGCAGCGCGACTTCCTGCCCAAGCGAATGCCGATGCTCGACGGCGTGCAGTGCTCGGTGCTGTACCGCCCGGCGGGGTTCGTGTCGGGCGACACCTACGACGTCTGCCAACTCGATGAGGACCACATCGGCTTCTTCCTCGCCGATGCGATGGGGCACGGAGTTCCGGCTGCCCTGATGACACTGTACATCGCCGGTTCGATCCCGCGCAAGGAGATCGGCATCGGGCTCGGGGGCGGCAGCGCGGGGTACCGGCTCATTCCTCCCGCCGAATCGCTCCAGCGCCTCAACGCCGAACTCGCCCAGTCGATCGCCGGGCCGGCGCGGTTTGCCACCGCGGTCTGTGGGCTGATCGATATCCGCACAGGCCTGATCACGCTGGCGGCGGCGGGGCATCCACCGCCGCTGCGCATCGGGCCGCACGGCGTGCGACCGGTCAATGCTTCGGGGATGCTGCTCGGCGTCGTGCCCGACTTTGAGTACAAGCAGGTGACAGTGCGCCTCGAGGAAGACGAACTTCTCGTGATTCATTCCGACGGGATTGAGGCCGCGTTCGGGCGGAACATCGCTCCAAGCGAAACGGGCGCGCGACCGATCCCGGCACACTTCGCGCATTTGGCGCGGATGCGACAGGGCGAGGCGCTGGGAAGTCTTGGGGCGGCGATGGACTGCCTGGTCGATGATCTCGACGCTCAGAGCGGCTCGCTGCACCAGGATGACGATGTCACGGTGCTGACGTTCCAGACAACCAGCGTGCTCGAGCGTGGGGCGGGTGCATCTCGCTGTGAGTTCTCGGTGGATTCACACCGAGTAGAATGAACGCTACGTTCGTACATGCACGAAGCGGTCGTGCTCGACCGCGCCGTCCTTCAGCCTGAAGATCCGTTCGCAGCGCCGGCTGATGCGATCATCGTGCGTCACCATGATGATGGTCATCCCCCGGTTGTGCAGGTCCTCGATCACGGTGAGGATCGCCTCGCCGGTGTGGGAATCGAGGTTGCCGGTGGGCTCATCGGCCATCAGCACGACCGGGTTGGTCACCAGCGCGCGGGCGATCGCCGTGCGCTGCTGCTGCCCGCCGGAGAGTTCCCGCGGCCGGTGGCCCATGCGGTCCGCCAGGCCGACAAGATTGAGCGTCTCAACAGCGCGAGCACGCCGTTCCGAGCGAGAGACGCTCTGGTACAGCAGAGGAACCTCGACGTTCTCGACGACTGTCAGTTCCGGGATGAGGTTGAACGCCTGGAAGACAAAGCCGATCTTGCGGCCCCGGTACGACGAGAGCAGTTCGTCGGCCATCACCGACACGTCCTCGCCGTCGAGAAGGTAACTGCCGGTGCTCGGGCGGTCCAGGCAGCCGAGCATGTTCATGAGGGTGGACTTGCCCGAGCCGGAGGCGCCCATGATGGCAAGGTATTGGCCGCGAGGGACGGACAGGTCCACGCCCCTGCCGTTGCGGCCCACGGCCTCCACGAGCACGCTGCCATCGGGCTTGTAGTAGGTCTTGGTGACTCCCAGCAGTTCGGCAATCGGCGCGCCCCAGCGCGGGTTCACGTGCATGTGGGCGTGCTCGTGGGACGTGGTCGTCATCTTCGCATCGTACCGCCCAGCCCGCGCTGCGCTGCGGGGTCGACAGTCAGTCCCCAAGGTCGCCCTGCTCCTGCCGCAGTTGGATGCTCGCCAGCGCCGTCATCGGGTCGGGGGCGAACTGGAACACCTTGTCCAGTCCGGTCAGCATGAGCGTCGACCACACCGTTTCCCCGACCGAGCAGAGCATCAGCAACTTGCCCGCCTCGGCGAGGCGCTTGCGCATGCGGAGCAGCGCGGCGATGTGCGTGGAGTTGACATAGGACACCCCTGAGAAGTTCAGCACCACATGCGGGACATGGTCCGCCGGGGACAGGGGCTCCTCTCCCCGTGCCCCCTGCCGGGCTGAACCAAACTCTGGGGCACCGCCCTCGTCGGCGTCACCCGGTCCGCGAAGCCTGGCGAAGACCGCCGCGAACTCCTCGGACAACTCGGGCTCATCGGCGAGTTCGGCGAGAACGATGCCATCGGACCAGTCGGTGGGCATGGGGCGGCAGTGTACAGGAAAACGCCGGGTGTCTGCTCGATACGCAAAGCCGGTAATCGGACCTTGGCGGGTGCGGGCACTTTCGGCCGCGCCGGCTGGTGAAACAGGGCAATCCCTCCGGTGGCGCAAAGCCTTCCCAGATTCCGTGGGCGTTCCAGAGCGACGCCCCGCACGGATTCGCGAGCCATGACGGGTGCGTGGCGTTGCGTTGAATTCGACCCTTGTCGTGCTGCCGCAGGAGTTGGCCGGATTGAAAACCCGGTCAGCGGGCTTGGGCGTCTCCGGGTGTTTGTGCCCCGGAGGACGAGCCGGCCACGGCCAGAACAGAAAGGGAACCACCATGAAGATCCTCTCCGCCAAATGTGTCGTTGCCGCCGCCGTGCTGGGCCTGTCCGCTGCCGCGAGCGCCGACACGATCACCGGCCAGTTCAACTACACCCACCTGAAGTCGATCAACATCACCTCGCCGACCCGAAGCGGTGATGTCAACACCGTGAAGTTCAACTGGACGCGCCATGACTCCCCCGGCCCCGGCGTCGACTCGCAGATCGCCAGCGCCTTCAACACCTACTGCGTGGACCTGGCCCAGGTCGTGTCCGCCAACAACGAATACGCCTATAACGTCGTGACGCCCGCGGCCCACGGCTTCTCACTCACCCAGACCACCATGCTTGAGCGTCTGTGGGCGGACTACTTCCCCACGATCGATAACAGTGACAAGTCCGCGGCGTTCCAGATGGCGATTTGGGAGATCATCCACGACACCAGTTTGAGCCTCTCGGCAGGCACGTTCAAGGTGAACAACGCAGCGACGGCCGTTGCCCTCGCCACGGGCTGGCTCGGGAACGTGAGTTCGGCGGGATACACGACCATCAACCCCATCCCGCGGTTGGTGGTGCTGGAATCGTCCTCCGCACAGGACCAGATCACCGTAGTGCCCGCGCCGGCCACGGGCGTGCTCGCGGGCATGGGCCTGCTTGCCCTGGGCTCGCGCCGCCGCCGGGCCTGATGATCGCGAGATCAAGCACATCCCAGGGGTCGGCGCTTTCGGCGCCGCCCCTGTTCTTGTTTTTATGTGTGCTGGGTGGGACGCTACACCCAGTTGATGACAATTTTGCCGAACTGCTCGCCCGCCTCGAGGCGCGAGTAGGCCTCGCCGCACTGCTCGGGGGCAAAGACCTTGTCGATGACGGGGCGCACGCTCCCGCCGCGGTAGAGCGCGGCGACCTCCGCGAACTCGTCCGCGCTCCCCATTGTCGAGCCCAGGATCCGGAGTTGATTCCAGAATATCCGAGCAAGGTCGGTCACCGCATCAGGGCCTGATGTGCATCCGGGCGTCACATACGTCCCGCCCCTCGCAAGCGACTTGATGCACTTGATGTGCGTGGCCTTGCCGGAGGAATCCACTGCGACATCCGCGCCCCGCTTGCCGGTCGCCTCGCGCACCTGCTTGGACCAGTCCTGGCCCTGATCCAGAATCGCGACGGCCGCGCCCAGTTCAGTTGCCTTGTCGAGTTTCCATTGGTGGCGGCTGGTGACGATCACCTTGCAACCAAAGTGGCGTGCGATGGCCATGGCCGCGAGGGCCACGCCGCCTCCGATGCCCGTGACGAGGACCCATTGACCGGCGCGAAGTTGCGCCTTGGACGCGACCATTGAGTAAGCCGTGAGAAAGGTCAGGCCAAACGCGCTTGCCTCCTTGGCATCAACATTGTCGGGCACACACTGCAGGCCGGTGATGGGCGCGACAAACCGCTCGCGGTTCGTGCCATTGTGATGCTCTCCCAGAAGTTCGTACTCGGGCGCGATGGTCGAGCCCGGCCCGTCATCGGGCCTGGACGTTTGTGGCTTCAGCAACGCACCGTTCAAGATCACCCGCCGACCCACCCACGCTGCATCGACGCCCGGGCCGACCGCTTCCACGACCCCGCAGGCATCGGAGCCGCCCACGCGCGGGTAGGCCAGGTCCAGCCCCGGCACGCCGCGGACCACCCACAGGTCCAGGTGGTTGAGCGATGAGGCGAGCGTGCGGATGAGCGCCTCGCCCGCGGCGGGCGGCGCTGGGTCCGGCCAGTCCTGCACAAAGGCCAACTGCTGCTCGATCTTGGACCCCTGCACTGGTTGCTTTACAATGATCGCGCGCATGCACAACCTTCCGTCGGTGTGCCGACCCAAGAAAACTGCCCGCCTCCGAGGGGGGAGCGGGCAGGAGTCGGTCCTTCGATTGTACAGAGAACTTCGGGAGCCCGCGATCAGGCGGCAGCGCCCTGGGTCTTGGCTTGGACTTCGAGGCCGCGGCGCTTGTCGCGGAGCCGGCGGGACTTGCCGGCACGGTCCCGCAGGAAGTACAACTTGGCGCGCCGGGCATCGGCCTTGCGGATGACCTCGATTTTGGCGATTTTGGGGGAGTTCATCGGGAAGACGCGCTCGACGCCCATGTTGTCCACGATGCGGCGGACGGTGATCATCTCGGTGATCCCGCCACCCGCACGCCCGATCAGGACGCCCTGAAAGATCTGGATGCGCTCCTTCGCGCCCTCCACGATCCGGCAGTGCACGTTCAGCGTGTCGCCCACCTCGAGGCGGGGCAGGTCGGTCTTGATCTGGGCATCGGTCAGGCCCTTGAGAATGGCAACAGCGTTCGAGGCCATGGCATCTATCCCGCGGCTAAAGGTCTGGAAGCAAGCCCCTTCGGGGGGTTCCCGGTGGGGCGGGGATGCTAGGCGTTTGCTCTGCCACCATCAATCAGGACGGGGAGAGTGGGCAAAGCCGCGCCTTGGGGCGTGGGCTTGGCCGATGATCCCGTTGAAGCCTCACACGCCAAGCACACTCCAACGATAGGATTTACCCTGAACTGGTGGCAAGCCGTCATTCTTGGGCTCGTAGAGGGCATTACCGAGTACCTGCCTGTCTCTTCGACTGGCCACCTGATCATTGCGGCCGCGATCCTGGGTCTCGACCGCCCCCCCGAGACCAAGGCCGCGGTGGATGCGTTCCTTGTGGTTGTGCAGGGCGGGGCGATCCTGGCCGTGCTCGGCCTGTATCGCGCTCGCATCGCGCAGATGCTCCGCGGCCTCGTGGGCAAAGACCCCGTCGGGCTGCGGCTTGTCATCAACTTGGTGATTGCGTTCATCCCTGCCGCGGTGCTCGGGCTGATGCTCGACGAAGCCATAGAGGCCGCGCTCTTTCGCCCCGGCCCGGTCGTTGCGGCGCTGGCGGTCGGCGGGGTCTACATGCTCGCTCTCGAAGCATGGCGGAGCGGGAAGTTTTCCGCAGTGAAAGCCTCGAACGTGGAGACCGGAATCGAGGAACTAACACCGGTTCGCGCCCTGGTCATCGGCCTCATGCAGTGCGTGGCCCTGTGGCCGGGCACAAGCCGCTCGATGATGACGATCACCGCAGGATACCTCGTGCGGCTTCGGCCCGCCGCGGCGGCGGAGTTCTCGTTTCTGCTCGGCCTGCCGACACTCGGCGCGGCGTGTGTGTACAAACTCGCCAAAGATCTTCTTCGCGATGGGCACGACGGGCACGTCAGCATGTTCAAGTCGCTCGGCGTTGTGCCGGTCCTGCTGGGCGTCGCCGTCGCCACGCTCGCGGCGACACTGGCCATCAAGTGGCTGGTGGGCTTCCTGAACCGTCGCGGGCTTGCGCCGTTCGGCTGGTATCGCCTGCTTCTGGCGCTGGGCCTGCTCGGGCTGATCTTGGGGGGCGTGGTGCGCATCGCGCCCGATGCCCCACCACCAACC
>CAYMWG010000062.1:0-12377 GCA_964393765.1 uncultured Phycisphaeraceae bacterium | reverse complement strand
CGATGTACGCCAACTGGCTGCACAACGACAAGAGTGTCGCGCGCGAGGCGTTCCTCGATGGCGCGTACGACGTGTCCACGTTCGGGTACTTCGGGAACATCTTTACGGACCAGGCGGCCCACCACCCGGGCGCGCGGTATTGGATCCCGACGCTGGATGAGCATCTGAAAGCGGCCCATTACGACCCGCACCGCAACGGCCCTGAACAAGGGGGGTGGTGGACGCGCAACATCACCAGCGACACCACGCCGATCTACGGCCCACCGGGTTATGTCGTGAACGGGCAGTTGGCGCAGGCGAACGCGGGTTGGGACGGCATCCCCGGCTACGACCCCTTTGCCGTGCCCTTGGGTGCCTATCCCGATGTCACAAGCCCTTGGGGCCTGTTTGACGTTGCGGGGGCGACAACCGAATGGACGGAGAGCATTTTTTCCGGTCCCGGTATCCCGCCAACCCGCAACGTCGATGGGAGCGCGTGGGTTGTCGGCGGGGCGGCAAGCGATCGAATCGGCAGCGTCTCATCAAGTTTTCCCAGTTTTGACACATTCGACCACGGCTTCCGCATCGCGTCCTCCGTGCCCGCGCCGAGTTCTGGCATGCTCCTCCTCGTTGCGGTCGCATACAGCGGCCGCCGAACCCGGAGGGCTTCGCATGAATGCTCGAATGCTGGCGGCGATTCTGACGCTTGCCGTGACGCTCATGGCACCATATACGGACGGGCAGGTGATTGCCGTCGGCGCGCCCGGCGGCCCGGTGATGGCGGATATCAATGGCAACCTCGCCATTGACGTTGGAACCGTCATCACCCCCCTTGTCATCCGCATCTTCGACCCGGCCACGGACCACGACACCGGCCCGACATTGAGCGTGGCGACCGTGACCATCACCGGGACGGCTGGCGTGAACGGCAAGTTGCGAGTGCTGGTGGCCAACAGTATTTACTTCGACTTCGACCCAACATCCGACAATCCGTTAGACCTGTGGCTCTCCGGCGTCGTGAACTTCGGCAACGCGAGCGGCGGCGGGCTCATCATCCACAATCCGGGCAACCCGGGTGACACCACGCTCCGCGATGCGACACACCTCGCCCTCGCGGCCACGGGCAATGTCGCGGGCGATATCGATGTCGGTCGGGTCTTCCGCATCCAGGCGCTGGGCGTGACGGACCCGGAGACGGGCGACGTGATCGGCGGCACCATCTCCTCCAACATCACGACCTACGTTCACAATGATTTCAGCTCGCAGCAGGGCAACGGCTTTGAGCCGATTGGGAGTTGTGCGATCAAGGTCATCGCCGCGGGCAACGCTGTCACCGGCACCATCACCGCCAACAGTGATGTCGCCATCGACCACGACCACACGAACGAAACCTACGCGAGCATCGGGCGAGTGGAGGTCGGGCCGTGGCTGGAGGCCGCGGGGATTACGGGCGACATCATCGCCGCGAACGGTCGGATTGTGCAGGTGTACAGCACCGGACCCATCGGCACCCCGAGCGCGGCATCGACCATCGTCGCGGCCAACGGCATCAGGGAGATCCGGGCGGGCCCGGCGGGCTCTGCCGAGGTGCTGGCGCGCGACCTGAACGTGAACATCCTCTCGGGTGTGCTGCCCAGCGCGTTTGGCCAATCCCAGTTCGATGGGCCGCTTGGGAACATCCTCACGGGCGGAGCGATCCACGGCTCCATCGAGGCGGAGAACCTCTCCTTCGACGCCACGTCTCCGTCTCTCGGCGGCATCATCGCCCAGGGGCCCATCACGGCGTCGATCACCGTCCTCGCCAACATGCTCGACTCCAACATCATCGGATCGTCCATCACGGGGAGCGTGTGGGTCGGCTGGCTCGCCCAGGGCTGCATCGTGGCGACAGGTGTTGACCCGAACGACCCGAACGGCGGGCACATCAACGCCGTGCGGATCGGCTACGGGAGCGTGATCCCGCTCTACCAAGACCTTTATCGACCCGGGATGTCCGGTTCCTACTGCCCTCCGGTGCAGGTGCTGGAGAGTGCGGATTGGTATGAGTCCCAGTGTATCGGCGGCGGCACTTCGGACTCGGTGATCCACGCCGACAGCATTGGACTTCTGCGCATCTCGTCGATGTCACAGGTGTACGGGACGGTCTTCGGGACGCAAGACCTCATCATCAAAACCGATGTTCCCCGGGTTGAAGCAAACACGATCGGCACGCTTGTGATCGGCGACATGCGGGCCGGGGTGGTGTGGTCGGGTGAACTCGAGTACACGAGCGGGGTCATCGACAACGCCGTCGAGAACGACTACGCCTCGATCGGCGCGATGACGATCGGGTGCATCGGTCCCGGGGCGGATGTGTGGTTCGCCGACTGCGAGCGCGCGGTGATCGAGCACGACGTGTTCGGCGAGTTGCACCTTCCCGTGCTCGCTTCGGGCGAGACGATCTGGATCGGCGACCGACTTGGGGACGGGCCAGCGGAGAACACACCGGCTGAACTGGAAGAGTGTGTGTGCGGCAATCAAGTGGCGGCCGAGTGCTTCTACACGCAGGGCGCGCACCAAGAGGACTCGCCGCGGGATCCGGGGTACGCGGCACTGAGCGCGATCCATGTTCGTGAAGTCGAGGGCCTGAGCGGCCAGATCATCATCAACGGCAACAACACGGAAGTGGCCGCGGATACGGGGTGGGCGGGCAAGGGTGTGATCGGACCGGGGTTTGGCAATCTGATCGAACTCGGCCCGAGCCAGGAACAGCCGTTCGAGGCGCCGTACTACGACCTGCTCCCTGCGGCAATCGGCGGCGGGTCGATCGGCCTTGTGCCCTTCCACCTGCACAAGAAGGCGTGTACTCCGCCGCACGGCATCCTGGTCGGCGAGCGGGACCTGCCGCTGGTCTACACCGACTTTGATGGCCCGAACCACCCGGTCATCATCCGGTCCTACGGGCCGGTGACCAGCGCCACGGTGAACATCGAGATGGGCGTCCTCGCGTCTGAGTGCCCCGCATCGGACCTGACCGTGATGTTCATTCGCACGCTCGCGCCCCCGCCCAACAACAACCCGCGCGAGATCGGCATCCGTTGCACCAGCGTCGCTTCCATGAAGGAGGGCGCGTTCCGCGTGCTGCCGACGGGGGTCTTCAGCGACGATGTGGTGGGCGAGCCGCAGGTGGTCTGGCCGCTGGATGCGTGCTCGCCGCAGGAGCGACGCTACCTATTCGCGGTGGGGCCGGACTGCAACGCCAACGGCGTGGACGATCGGCACGACATTGATCTGGGGGACGAGTTTCCCAACGACAACCTTCCGGACTTGGACATCGACGACAACGATGTGATTGACAGTTGCACCTACAAGGACTGCCGCTGCGACTGGGACCGGAGCGGGACGTTCACCGTGTCGGACATCTTCGCGTTCCTGTCGGCGTGGTTCGCCCAGTGCGATGGGAGCGGTGGCACTACGACCCCGCCGTGCTACGGGCGCGATGCCGACTTCAACGGCACCAACGGTGTGGATGTCCCGGACATCTTCGCGTTCCTGTCGTGCTGGTTCGCTTCACAGGGCGAGAACTGCAACGTGTAGGCTCGCCGGTCGCCCCCCCCCAGCGCCCGGCCCACCCAGAGGCCGCCGGTCGCGGGGCGCCCGTGCCCACCCAAACGCTAGCAGGCTGTTGAAAAACTCTTTCTGGGCCATCAGCAAGACATTCTTCTGGCCTCGCGACCGGGTGGTGGGTCCAGAAGTTCGTCTGGAATGGGTCGAGAACGAGGTGACGGAACGTATTTCAACAACCTGCTAGGCGTAAACTGACACATCAAGGCCCGGGCCAAGACGCCCGGGCTTTTTGTTGGAGACCAACGGCGACGGGTACGGGTGATCGGGTCGATGGAGTGATTACCCGCAGACACCGACCGCTTAGAGCAGTCGGTCAGTGGCACGAACCACCGGGTATCCAATCACTCGCCGGGCTTCTCGTTTGCGCCCGTTGCCTCGGCTGGTCCCGTGGGCACCTCCTCGGCAGGAGTCGGTTCGATGGGTCGCGGCGCGGAGGCGGGGTTGAGGACCGTCACGCGCCGGGCCGCGACGATGTTCAGCCGGAGCGATTCGTCGATCCTCGACTCGCCGACGATGCCAACGACCTTGCCCGAGACCGTGAGCAGGTCCAAGCCCTCTCGCGGCACCACATAGCCCAAAGTGCGCGTGGAGGATGAGTCGGCGGACTCGACGCGGAACATCAGCGGCATGCCGCGCTTGCCGTCGTAGACGGTGCTGGGCACGATGCGCCCGACGATGGTGTAGATCGACTGCTTCTCGACGTTGTCGACGTACTCGCGCAGTTTGAGTTCGCGCTCGCTGATAGCGGTTGCTCTGTCGCGCAGTTTCTTCGAGGCCTCGAAAACCTCTAATCGAAGAGTCAGGGCCTCGCGCCGAGAGGTCAGCGCCTCGTGGATGCGACGGTCCTCCGGCGTGCCGCCCAGCGTGTTAGTCGTGCGGTCGAACTCGGCGATGACGGTGTTGATCTCGGCCTCGCTGCCGGCCTTCTGCATCACGTTGTTGAAGAGCGTGCGGAGCGTGTCGATGTCCTTGATGACCTTGAGTCGGGGCGCATCAACGGGTGGCGTCGGGGGCGCGACCGGCGGGGGTACGGGCGTTGTCGCGTTCGGATCCGCCGGAACGGCTGGCTCGCCCTCGGGAGTGGCGGGGATCGCGGAAGGCGGTGTCGTTGGCGTTGCCGGCGGGGGCGTCGTGGGAGCAGGGACCGGGTCGCCGCCGGTCGCCGGCGTCGTCGGCTTGACTGGCTGGGGCCTGGGAGCCGGGGGCGTTGCGGCGCCGGACGCTGGCTTTGTATACGCCGCGGCCTCTTCGGGCGTGGCTCGTTTCACCTGATCGCTCTTCACATAGCCGCGGGCCTGCGCGGGGGCGGGCACGAGGTATCCCTCGACCGTGCCATCAGTGCCTTTGAGCGTTTCGAGGACCGTGAAACTGGTGCCCGCTGGCAGGTCGCTGTCGAGCAGGAACTGCCAAGGGCGCGAGCCCTGGACGTTCGCGGCCATCAGACGCGACGGGCGCGACAACTTGAGGGTCTTGCCCGAGGCATCGGCGGTCGCGTCCGCGGCCTTGATGTACGCCTTGATGCCCGGCAGATACTCGGTGCGGAGCCAGCCCGGCCCTTCGCCATCCACGCGGAGCACCTGGCCCTGCTTGAGGATGGAGACGGCGTAGAAGATGCCGCCATCAGCGCACTTCATCGGGACATTGTCCTTGGTCACTGTGACGAAATAGGGCTCGACAGCCTTGACCTGCTGCGCGGCCGCGGTCGCGAGTGGCGCGAGCACGGCGAGTCCGGCGGAGAGGGGGATTGTGCTGCGGATCGTCGCGCCGATGGCGAGACCGGCAGCGCGTGCGAGGATGGATCGGTTGGTTGTCATCTTGGACTCCTCGAAAGGGGGAGCGTGAATCGTTTGCTGGTGAGGGGGCGTCGTCGCGCGGCAATGATCGGATCGCAGATCGGCGGGGGTATAGTACCGCCCCCCGCCCCGCCCGCAGTGGCGCGCACGCCGGAACACGCGGCGAGCGGCACCCTCCGGCGGGGGGGCGGAAACGCGCGGGACGCAGGCCCGGGGCGCAATGAAAGCCGGACGGGGTCTGCGGCAACGGCTTGTAGAGCAACCACTTGTCGGCCCGGGCGACGGGCGGCATCCAAGGGCGAACTCGTGTCGAAACCAGACTTGCTTCGGGGGGCGCGGGGTGTTTCTTCTTTCGCCCGCGCTGCCACGGACTCGGCGGTGGTTGGGTTGGTCTGCGCGGCGGCTGTTCTGGCGGTCGCGGGGTGCGCCTCGCCCCTGCGCGACCGGCCTGAGAAGGATCTGCGCAGATATGTCCGCGAGTCGACGCAGCGCGAACTCGCCGAGGCACGCACCTGGCCCGAGCCCAGACCCCTGCGGCGAGAGGCGCGCGTGCCCGCGCTGAACATCGAGCCGCGGGTCATGTCCGAACTGGCCGCGATGGCCGGGCCGGACTCGTACCCGAACAAGGACCCGCGCGTGGCCGGGCAGGTGATGTTCGATGTCGACTTTCCGGTTGCGACCATAGGTTTGCAGCGCGCGGTGAAATCCGCGGTCGAGAACAACCTCAACGTGCAGTTTGCGCGGATCTCCCCGGCGATCGGGCAGGCGCAACTCGCGGCGGCGGATGCGGCCTTCGACTGGGTGCTCTTCGGGAACACGCAGTGGTCCGCGACGGACCAGCCGCGCACCAGCCCGTCGATCGGCGGCTCGACCGTGGGTGTAGGCTCGGACCAGCGTCAGGTACTCGATTCGACCCTCGGCGTGCGCAAGCCGCTCATCTCCGGCGGGCAGTTCACTGTGCAGACGCAGTTCACCTACACCGATGTCGAGACGGACAACCTGTTCAACCGTCCGGACCCCGCGCGCGAGGCAAACGTGGTCGTGCAACTCGATCAGCCCCTGCTGCGGAACTTCGGCTCCGATGTCGCGCTGGCGCAGGTGCGGCTGGCGGAGAACGCGGAGCGCGACGAGATTCAGAATCTCAAGGCCGAACTCATCTCCAACGTCGTCGATACGGAGAGCGCCTACTGGACGCTCGTGCGGGCGCGGAACGATGTTCTGGTTTTGCAGCGGCTTCTTGAGCGGGGCGAGGACGTGCTGGGCAAACTCCGTGCCCGCATCGAGTTTGACGCCCGCCCGGCGCAGATCGCCGATGCGTCCTCGTCGGTCGAGTCGCGCCGCGCCCAACTCATGCAGGCGCAGAAGGTGCTGCGCGATGCGAGCGAACGCCTCAAACTCCAACTCAACGACCCGGAGTTCACCGTCGGCTCCGAGGTGCTGCTGCTGCCGTCGGATGAGCCCATCGACCAGCCCATCGAGTTGAGCCTGGTGGACTCGATCAACTCGGCGCTGGCGAACAGGCCCGAGGTGCAGCGGGCGATCCTGTCGCTCGACAACACCGCCGTGCGGCTTGGCGTGGCGGACAACGCCCGCCTCCCCCTCCTGAACCTGCGCGCCCTGACGCGCCTCAACGGCCTGGGTGATTCCGGCGATTCGGCGTATGACACGCTCGAGGAGGGGCGGTTTGTCGATTATCAGGTTGGTTTGAACTTTGAGTTGTTCATCGGCAACCGCGCGGCCGATGCCAACTACACCGTCCGGCGGCTGGAGCGGCAGCAGGCCGCCATCGCGTACCGCAACACCGTGCAGAACATCGTGTCGGAGGTCAAGGCTGCGATCCGCGATGTGCAGTTGAACTACACGCTGATCGAACAGTTCCGTGCGGTGCGGATCGCCGCGGCGGAGAACGTGCGGGCGTTGCAGGTGGAGGAAGAAACACTGGGACGGCTCACGCCCGAGTTCCTGGACTTGAAGTTGCGTCGCCAGCAGACGCTGGCCGCCGCGGAGCAGGCCGAACTTGCAGCGCTGACGGACTACAACACCTCCCTCGCCGCGCTCTACGGCGCGATCGGGAGCGTGCTGGAGCGCAACCGCGTGCGGTTTGATGTGCCCAACGTCAAGCCCGAGAGCAAGCCCAGCGACCTGTTCCCTGACTATCAGCGCACGCCGTAGCACGGCCATCTTGGCCGTGCCAATGGGCTTCTCTGGCAGGATGCCCGTGCTACCTCATGCGATATCCGCGCAGATCGCCGAGACGCCCTCGAACATCCGGCCCGCGGCGGCGATGACGGCCTGGGTCTCGCGGTCGCTGTAGGCCTGCGCACCCATCGCAGTGCGGAACTCCTGCCATTTGGCGCGCTGCTGCTCGCCATAGGGATCGAGGTAGGTGTCGCCCGTGCCCGGCACGAGGCCGAGGCCGCGGCGCAACGCCATGGCGATGTAGCGATTGCCGTTCTTGCTGCCCTCAAGGACGTAGTGGAATCCGAGGAGTGAGACCGGCAGCGCTTTCGCCGCCGTGTGGATCTCGACGGACGCCGCCGCGGTCGGCGCGGAGGGAGCGATGGAGGCGGGGTCGATTCCGATGGCACGGAGGTCCGCGGCGAGGCGCGGGTGCCCGTGCTGCTCGGGGGTGACGATGCCGAGCCGCGGCTCGTGCGCTGCGGCCGACTCGATGCAGCGTTCCAGAGCGGTATGCACATGCAGCATCTGACCGAGCCAGCGGATGTACTCGTCGCGCGTCGCGGTGCCCTTCACCAGTGCCTGTTGCAGCGGCTGCTGCTCTGCGCGCCGGTGGTGCTCCGCCGTGCGCTCCTTCAAAAGGTCCATAATGTTCGCCGTCGTCGTCGCTGACATTGTGCGCTCCATGCCGCGGCCATTCGTGCCGCGGTCGTTGCGGTGTGCGGCCGTGGTGCCGGGGGCCGGCAAACAAGCCCGAAGTTCAGCCCGCGATTGATCGCCACCAGATGATCAGGGCCGGCACCACCAGCCATGCCAGGCCCTTTATGAGGAAGAACAGGAAGGTGATGAGCGTCAGGCGCTTCCACCACGGGATGGGACACTTCGCTGCCGCTGCCGGTGAATCGCCAACCGCCCCGGGAGCAAGCGTGACCGCTTGAGAGGTGGTGTTGTCGTTCATGTTCAGGCCCCAAACCAGGACGAAAGGAATGCGAAGATGTCCGGTACATCGTTGACGCCGTCGTTGTTGAAGTCGCCGCGACCGGCGAACCAATCCGAAAGATACGCGAAGATGTCCGGCACCTCGACATTGCCCGAGCAGTCCCAGTCCGCCGGTGCCCCGAGACAGACAAGCAGCGTCAAGCTCGCCGGCACGCCTCCGATGGCCGCGGGCGACTCCTTGCAGTAGAACGCCGGGACGCTCGACGACTGCTGTTCGGTAATCGCCAGCGATGACACCACGACATTCAACCGCCCCTCGGCGAGCGCGGTACGCAGGTAACGAACCGCTCCCGGCGCGGCGGTGTCGATGTCGAAACTCATCACACTGTTCTGCGGCACCAGCGCGCCGGGCGAGAGTCCGTTGATCTGTCCGACCGCCAGTGACCGGGCCTGTCGGCCATCGTCACGATTGTTGGAGTTGTCGATCAGCACGCCCGTGCCGTCGTATTCCGCCGCGAACGCATTGCGAATGCCGCGATTCGGGAAGGGGAACGGTGCGCCATTGTGAAACGGCGTGCCTTCCTGAAAGGCAGTGGGTCCGCTGAGTGCCCAGCCGCCGCGATACCCGCACATGAACAACTCGACAGGCTGTCCCGCATCCGGGTCGCTCACGCCGCTGCCAGGAATCAGCGCAGCGATCGGATCCGCACTCGGGTCGTAGACAAACGTGTTGTTGCGGCTCGCGACCACCGTTACCCGCGCCGAGAGAATCCGGTAGTGGTCAAGCGGCACGCCCGCGGCAACGGCCGCGGTGGTGTTGAACCCGAGGATCATCTGCCCATCGCGATTGTCAAACGACGCCTCCGAGGGCGCACCGATCGGCGAGAACACCGTTGCATCCAGCTCCGAACCCTGCGGATTCGAGCTATTGAACGGATACATCCAGCGATCAATCGTCGGGCTCGCGGTCGTGTAGTCGATCACACCGCCACGCGAGCTCGCGGCAATCGATGCCAGACAGCCAGAAACGACGACGAGGGCGGAAATGGTGCGCATCTCACATTCTCCATGGAAAGTGGGGGAGTTGATTGCGGTTTGACAAGATTATTCCTGTCTGACCGGATGACTCTAGACTTATTGAGATTTAGTCTCAACAATGCACCACAGAAATATGCTACCTTCCGGAGATTGCCTGCATGTCTCAGCACCGTCCATGGCGGACCGGCTTCACGCTCATCGAACTGCTCGTGGCGATCGGTCTCATTGCGCTGTTGATCAGCCTCTTGCTTCCGGCGCTGTCGCGTGCCCGGGCCGCCGCCAGGGACACCGTCGAAGTCGTCTCGGGCCAGCAGCTCATCACCGCCTACACGCTCTATTCCGATGACAACCGCGGCGAGGTGATGGTGGGGTACGCCACCGACACCATGGTCACGCCCAGCGCCGCGGCCGGGCAGGACATGCTCACCGTCGTCGATCAATCCGGCGAGCCGATCACCGGTGTTGTTGCGCGGCGATATCCCTGGCGGCTTGCGCCTTATCTCGACTTCAAGATGGAAGGGCTATTCAAGGACGCCGCGATGCTGCGGAGATACCGCGAACGCGATGATTTCCTCTATGTTTCCAGCCTGTCGCCGTCATACGGGCTCAACAGCATGCTCGTGGGGGGCGATGCCGACCGCTTCGGCTTCAACCCGGCCGCGCTCGCGGCATATGGCTCGTTCTATCTCACCCGCGTGGACCAGGCGCAGCGACCTGACCGGCTGCTGGTCTTCGCCACCGCCCGCGGCGTGAACCCCGACGGGGGCGAACTCGTCCCGGGGTACTTCCGCGTCGATGCTCCCAATCGCACGGTCCGAACATGGTCCGCTACGTATGACCCATCCCAGCCGCCTGGCACGACCGGCAACGTGGACTTTCGACTGGGGGGAGGCCGGAAGGCGACGGGCGGAACCGCTTCGGGCGTCTCAGGGGGTGGCGGCAAAGCCGGCCTGGTGTACGTTGATGGCCATGTAGACATGCAAGGATTCGACGCGTTGAACGACATGACCCGCTGGTCACACCGGGCAACCACCTCGGATTGGACGATCGGCCCGCCGTAAAGGTTGACGAGCGGACTTTGTCAGGTATTCTGAATCAGTTGGGTTGAAAATATTGGAAACCGTCGGAACGGGGTTCCGAGAAATGTGGTATAGATAGGCGGAGCGGGTTTGTGCGTACCTAGTCTCCACACGCATTCTGCGTCGATACGGGCTATTCCGGCTCGTTGAACATTCAGGCAACGCGAATCGCCTCGCCTGGCCAGGGAGTGGAAGCGATGATCCATCAGAAGAGTCCTATCCGCCGCGCAGCGTTCACGCTGATTGAGCTCTTGGTCGTCATCACGATCATCAGCTTGTTGATCTCGATCCTCTTGCCCGCCCTCGCGCAGGCCAAGAAGACCGCGAAGATGCTGCTCGAGCAGGCCGCGGGCAACCAACTGATGACGGGGTACAACTCGTACTCGACGGATTACAAGGACGGCCTGATGATCCCGTACATCCACTGGTCGTGGGCGCACCCGAGCGTCGGCCCCATTCAGGTTCGCCCTCAGGACTTCACGAACAGCCCGTCGGACAGCATCGAAGGTGACACGGTAAAGGTCTGGCCGCTCCGCTTCATGTACTACGCGGGCGGGTCGGGCGGTGCTCTGCCGCCCGAGGCGATGGTGAACGACAAGGCATTCCTCGCCTCGCTCAAGGCGCGCGACCGCACGCCCGCGGGTGGCGGCGGGGGCGGAGTCGTGGACTACAGCGTTGTCACGAAGTATCAGTACGGAATGGGCTGGCATCCCTCGTTCGGACTGAACTCGATCTATGTCGGCGGGCACTACCGGCGCGGCGCGTTCTCGCTCGGCAGCGCTTCTCGCACTGGACACCCGCTGAACAACCATTTCTACGTCAGCCGTACCGACCGTATCAAGCAACCCTCCACTCTTCTGGTGTCGGCGACTTCCCGCTCCGTGGATGTGGCTTCCGCAGGCACCGGCGGCAACATCGACTACGGCGGCCGCCCGGTTCCCTATACCGCCGCCTCGATTGTCGTTCCCGGCTACTACGAAATCACCCCGCCCCAGGTCGCGGGCATCCCGCTTACCGGCGGAGGCACAGTGCAGGCGTGGAACGCCAGTAACACCTGGAACAAGGTCACCGCTCCGGTCAACTGGGGCTTCTTGGACATGCGCCACTTCAATAAAGCCATCACCACACATGTCGATGGCCATGTCGAGATTCAGACGCTGACCCAGTTGCGCGACATGCGGAAGTGGAGCAACCGCGCCACCTCGCCGACCTGGAACTATGTTGAAGGCAACAACTGATCAGATTTTGCAGCATCCCTCAACGACCGCCAGCGACCATGTTGGCGGTCGTTGCTTTTTTGACGTGCGTGCCGGATAATCGTGCTCCCGGATCGCGCGGCAAACGGAGTGATGGCGCATGAGGCTCGACGATGTGAAGTACAACGTGATTCTGTGGTTCAAGGACAAGCGTTACGCGCAGAGTGTGGTGCCCTTGATCGTTGTGTCGGTGCTCCTGGGTGCGAGCGTGCTCTGGATCGGCAGTTTCTTCATCGGGGGCGACTCGTACCCGATGCCCAAGCCGCCGGATTCGCCCCGCCATCGGGAGGCCGCGCTCATCACGGAGCAACTCAATGCGGATGAGCGATTCAGGTTTGTCAGCGCAGCCCCGGCACCCGATGACGAGCAAACGATCGTGATCAGCGGCGAGGTGTACACCAAGGCCGACAAGGCCGCCGTGGCGGCGCGTGTCCGCGAACTGACTTCCACTTTCACGCTGAGGCTGGACGAGATATTGGCGATGGACGAGCCTTGACGGCGCGGTGAGG
>CAYMWG010000061.1:0-12550 GCA_964393765.1 uncultured Phycisphaeraceae bacterium | reverse complement strand
ATCGCGGGGTCTCCGGTGCGGCAGTGCCCGAGCGGCTCGCTTGGTCGCTGCTCGGACACACGCCAACTCTACCCAGTTGATCGGCAGAACGGTACCTATGTGTTGGGTGGCACTGATCTCCAGAGCAGTGGCAAAGAACTTTTTTTCTGCGCACCGGTCTGGAGACCGGTGCCACCACAAGCCGGTGCCACCACAAGCCGGTGCCACCACAAGCCGGTGCCACCACAAACTGTCAGGTCCGATCCGCGGCCTCCAGGGCCTCTTCCCACCAGCGATCCGCCCACTCCCGCCCCTCGGCCGTGGCGGCGATGGCGGAGAAGCCCCCATCGCGGACCAGCCGTGTCGGGATGCGGGGGACGTTGGAGCCAGCGCGCAGAGCGCGGGTCAACCACAGCGAGTGCATCCGCCGGGCAAACTCGGCCCGCACATCGAAATCGTCGAAGAACAGGCGGCGGAACATGTGCAGGAGAAGTGTATATCAGGGCGCGGTCTGGGCGAGCGTTCCGACGGTCATGCCCCGGGCCGCCCGACCCACCGAACACTACGATCGCCCGTGGCGGCGCGTGTGGTCATCATCGGGGGGGGGTTCGCGGGCCTGACGGTGGCCCGGACGCTCGCATCGCGCCGCGCGGATGCCCCGGTGCGCGTCACGCTGATCGACCGGCGCAACCACCATCTTTTCCAGCCGCTGCTGTACCAGGTCGCTACCGCCTCGCTCTCGCCGGCGGACATCGCGCAGCCAATCCGCAAGGTGCTCTCGCGGGCGCGGAACACCGAGGTGCTGCTCGGCGAGGCCGTGGGGGTGGACGCCGAGCGGAGGGTGGTCCAACTTCGCGACGGCGAGGTGGCGTACGACGCGCTGATCGTCGCGACAGGTGCGACGCACTCGTACTTCGGGCGCGACGACTGGGCGGCCGCCGCGCCGGGACTGAAGACCGTCGAGGACGCGATCGAGATACGGCGCCGCTTCCTGCTGGCCTTCGAGGGCGCGGAGCGCGAGCACGATCCAGAGGCTCGCAGGGCACGGCTCACGTTCGTCGTCGTGGGCGGGGGGCCGACGGGTGTGGAGTTAGCCGGCGCGATGGCGGAGATCTCGCGGAGATCCATCCCCAGGGACTTCCGCTCGATCGACACGACCACCGCGCGCATCGTGCTCATCGAGGCCCAGCCGCGGGTGCTCGCATCGTTTGAGGAGCGACTCTCCGAGCGCGCACGGCGGGACCTGATGGCGCTGGGCGTCGAAGTCCGCACGAGCGCCCGGGTGACGGCGATCGACTCTCGCGGCGTGAACATCGGCGGGGAGCGCGTGGACGCGGGGTGTGTCTTCTGGGCCGCGGGCGTGGTGGCCTCGCCTCTCGCGGCGACACTGCCGTGCGCGCTGGACCGGCAGGGACGATCGGTCGTCGGGCCGGACCTCTCGGTGCCGGGGCATCCGGAGATATTCGTCATCGGCGACCTTGCGAAGGTGACCAACCCGAGGACAGGCGCGGATGTGCCGGGCGTAGCGCAACCGGCGATCCAGATGGGCCGGTTCGTCGGACACATACTGAGGCGTGAATGCGCGAGCGGCGGCTTCGTGCCCGACGCCGCGGAACGTGGGCGGTTTGCCTACCGCGATTACGGCGACATGGCGACGATCGGGCGCGCGCGGGCGGTGGGCATGGTGTTCGGCATCCGCGTCGTGGGCGTGCTGGCTTGGGTGCTGTGGGCGGGGCTGCACGTCCTGCAACTCATCGGGTTCCGCAGCAAACTGATCGTGATGATCCAGTGGACGTGGGCCTATGTGGTCTTCACGCGCGGGGCGAGACTCATCACCGGCGACACCGACCTCAGACTGGGACGCGCACCGGAACAGGACGCGGCACCCGTCGCCTAACATTTGCGCCTGCGCCCGTAGCTCAGTGGATAGAGCGTCGGTCTTCGGAACCGAAAGTCGGGGGTTCGAATCCCTCCGGGCGTATTGGCTTTCTCCGCCATCCCGGCAGCGAAGACAGTCAAAGCACACTGCGAGCAGAGAGAAGCCCGGAGCGTTCGATCGCCCCGGGCTTCGCGAACAGATGCGAGATTTTCGTGAATCGCAGCCGCGTCAGTACGGGGTCGCGGGGATGGGTACCGTCGATGCGAGGAAGAGGAGCCGTTTACTCGAGGGGTTCCTGAGCAATGACAAATATGTCTGCTCCTTCCATCGCGCGGATCGGTGCCCACCGCCGCGGCCGCGACCAGTGCGGCTTGTGATTGCTCCTTTACATCTTGATCGAAGGCCTGCCGCGCCCCATCAGGCCAACCACCAGCGACAGCAGGAAGAGCACCAGGAAGATAAAGAACAGCACTTTGGCGATCGTTGCCGCCCCAGCGGCGATTCCGCCGAAGCCGAAGACCGCAGCGATGACAGCGATGATGAAGAATCCGATTGCCCAGCCAAGCATGTGAATCTCCTTTTTTGCCCCCCCCCTCGCGACGAGTGGCGCGGCAGGACGGCTTTAGTGAACTTCGCGGTTTGAGTGCGTGGGCGACTTAGTCCTTGGCGTCCCGTGCCGCGTCCTTGATGCCGTCTCCCGCTGCCTCGATGTCCTTGCCAGCACCCTCTGTGGTGTTGCAGCCGAGCATCGCGATGGTCACGAGCAGGAGGGCGATGGGCGTGAGGTAACGATCCAGGACGGTAGAATGATTGCGCTTCATGGCTCTGCCTTTTCTGTAGTAGGAAAGTCGCTGCAAACTTGTCAGCGTTGAATGCATCATCGCCGGGCCGCGCGCACCATCGCTGAAATCGCGATGAAAAGGCGTTCATTCTGTGCCGCTATGTTTTGAGCGTCGCCGATCGAGAGTGATCGGGATCCCGCAAAGGGGCTGGAACGGTGCCGGGAAATCGGGTAGGCTCAGGATCTGATGGATCGCAGGATCTCAGGATCATGGAGGTGGACTGTGCGAGTGCTGATCATCGAAGATAATCCCAAGATGGCCGAGGCGCTGCAGCGCGGCCTGCGCGAGAGCGGCTACGCCGCCGATGTCTCCCACACGGGGTTCGAGGGCGAGGACATGGGCGCGGCGGAGGAATACGACGCCATCCTTCTGGACCTGATGCTCCCGGATCGCGATGGCGTCGAGGTGTGCCGCAACCTGCGCCGGCGCAACGTCGCAACGCCGATCCTGATGCTCACCGCGCTGTCGGGCACCGAGAGCAAGGTCGCGGGCCTGGACGCGGGAGCCGACGACTACATCACCAAGCCCTTCGAGTTCGAGGAACTGCTGGCGCGCCTGCGTGCGCTGCTCCGCCGCGGCGAGGCGACGGAGTCGCGGATGCTCAAGTGCGACGACCTCAACCTCGACGTCTACACGCGGCGCGCCTCGCGCGGCGAACAGTCGGTCGATCTTTCCAACAAGGAGTTCGCGCTCCTTGAGTACCTCATGCGCAACCCCAACCGCGTCCTGTCGCGCACCCAGATCGCCCAGAAGGTGTGGGACATGAACTTCGATCCGTCGAGCAACGTGATCGACGTGTACGTCGCGGCGCTCCGCAAGAAACTGGATCGAGGCTTCCCGCGCGAACTCTTCCACACCGTCAAGGGCGCGGGCTACCGGTTCGGCGTTCTCGATTGAACCAGCGTCCGCAGGACCGGGGATTGAGCGTCGTGGAACAAGTCGCAGTGGATCGTACCGCATCGGGTCTGGGCGCAGCCCATCGCGCCGCCGCGAACCACACACCGGTTGAGATTCCTGCCGCCAAGCCGCGGGCGCATACGCCCGCGAGATTTTCGCTGCGAGCACGCATCACACTTTGGGTCATTGTCGTGTTCGCGTTGATCGAGACCTGCACGCAGGGTGTCTTCCTGCTCTATCAGCGAACCGCGATCGACCGGGTCTTTGACGATCAACTTACGTTAAACGCCCGCGAGGTGGCGGCGGCCATATCACCCCTGCTGCCGACAGTTACACGGGCAGAACTCGACGCGACCGCGTTCCGGGAGTTCCGGTTTTTTCACTTCGAGCGCTTCGTGGTGGACATTTTCGACGGTGCGGGCCGGAGCGTTGTCACGGGCACCGACTCCACTCTGTCCTGGAGCAATCTCAGGCTGAGCGGGCCACCTCCGGATGCAGCGCCCGTCCACCTGCGGATAGCGGTGCCGGCACTCCGAGCGACGGACCCGGACGCCCCGACCGCGCGGATCGCGGTTGTTGGTACGAGCAGCGCGACGGGCGGCCGGTACGCCATCGTGGTCGCCTCCAGTGACAACTATGCGCGGAGCCAGTACACGCTCATCACCCGCCTGGTGATCATCAGTGCGATCATCGGCCTCTTTGCCGCGGCGGTGAGCGCGCGGATCATCGCGGGCATGGCGGTCGCGCCGATCGAGCGGCTGCGATCGATGGCCTCGCGCCTGGGGCCGGAGTCGATAGGCCAGCCGCTGGTGATCGCGTCACAGACCAGCGAGGTCACGCGTCTGACGGATGAACTCGACCGGGCCCGCCAGCGAATCCAGGAGAGCATCGTCGCCAAGGAGCGCTTTTTGAGCAACGTGTCGCACGAGATCAAGACGCCCATCGCCGTGATGCTGATCGAGTCGCAGACCGTGAACCGAGAGGGATGCTCCGCGAGCGTGACGCGGTACATGCAGACGGTCGAGGAGGAGATGTCGCGCCTGGGCCGGCTGGTTGAGAGTTTTCTCACGCTCACCCGGACACAGACGGGGCGCGGCCCCGCGGTGATGCAGCGCTACGCCATCAACGACATCGTTGCCGACAGCGTCGAGGCCTGCACGATGATGGCGCGCCAGCACCACGTGTCGCTGCACCCCACGCTGCTGGACAACGATGAGACCATCGATGCCGCGGCGATCGGGGATCCGGACCTCTTGCGCACCATGATCGACAACCTCATCCGCAACTGCATCCGGTTCAGCCCGGAGGAAGGCCGGGTTGAAATCGAGGCTCGGGCAAACGGCGAGTGGGCGACGATCATCGTGCGGGACGAGGGCGTGGGCATCTCGCCCGAGCGCCTGGTTACGCTGTTCAACCGCTTCGCCGAAGGGACCGACGAGCGCAAGGCGCGTGGGCACGGCCTGGGGCTGGCCATCTCGCAGGGCATCGCGGAACTGCACGGCGGCTCGATCTCGGTCGCGAACAGGCCGGGGATCGGGAGCGAGTTCGTGGTGAGTTTGCACCGCGCGGGGTCAGAACCGGGCGAGGGCGGCTATCGGGGATGATTCCGAATTAATCTTTCCTTCAGCCTGCCATCACCCAAACACCCAACAGTACATTCGTCGGGGCAGCAGGGTGTCTGCTGGCCTCGCTCATATTTCTCACAGGAGCACGATCATGAACAACCCCACCAGCACGAAGCCCCAGAGCGGCGGCAGGATGAACGAGGGCCATTCTTCTCTCGCGGATGTCCGCAGCGACTTTGGCGCGGTTCGTCAGGACATCAGCAAACTCGGGAGCGATGCTGTCGATTACGCCTCCGGCGCGGCGGCGGGCGCAGCGCAGATGGTCAGCGATAAGGCCCGGCATGGGGCGGATGTCGCCTTGGATGCCGCCAAGCGCGCCGGCGAGTACGGCAACGAGGCGTACGACCAGGTGTGCGACTTCATCCGCGAGCGTCCCATGACCTCCGCCCTGATCGCCGTCGGCATCGGTGCGGTCCTGGCCCGGATCCTCATCCCCCGTCGCTGATTCTGCTACCACGCTCCTATCCCCGCATTTCCTCCCGGCGAACCAACATGCTTGAGCGCATCGGTCGGATGGTTGACGCGGCGATCGGGCTAGCACAAGCGCGTGCGAGCCTGATCGTCCGTGACCTGGAAGGGGCGGGGGCCGCGGCGGCGGGCTACTTGGCGGCGGGCATTATTGCGGCCATGGGCTTGCTGGTTCTCTTGGCCGGCCTGGCGGCAGCGCTGGCCCGACCACTCGGATGGCCGGGAGCGCTCGGGGTGGTGGGCGGACTCATGCTCGTGTGCGGGATCGGCCTGTTTGCGGGCTTGCGTTCGCGCAACGAGACCGCGCGTCGTCTTCGCCGCGAGATTGAACTCGAAGCAGAGCAGAGCGCGGAGGTGCTCAGGGCCGCGGGCGGACCGGACCCGGACAAGGCCTCGCCTGCTCATGGACCGTCGCTAGCACCATCCACCAGCGGCATCCGCGAGGCGATCATCCAGACGCTCACCTCCAATCCACAACTGGTGGCCAGCACGGCCTTCGCGGTGCTGTCGGTGCTCGGGCCCAAGCGGTCTCTACGCATCCTGGGCACCGCGGCCTCGGGCGCGGGCGTTGCGGCGTCGCTGCTCAAGGCCTGGAAGTCTGTCCAAGCGCCGGTGGGCTCCAACGGTCACATACCGCCCCGGGCAGCATCGGACTCCCGCGCGGCCCACTTTATGTGATGTGCAGAGCGCCGCGGAAAGGCGCATGACGTGGCGTGACGGACTCCGCTGCTTCTATGAGCAGGGATTCACGAGTTCGTCACGGGGGATTCACAGTCACAGCGAACTATCCATCGTGCTGAGCCGCGCCGAGCCCAACTGAGCTTGGGAGTGGTCTCACATTTCAGTCTGAACTGTTCATCAGCAAGGGAGGTTTCCATGGATCTTCGACACTGCGCGCAGTTGACAGCGCTCGGGCTTGTCCTTTCCGTCGGCACCGCGTCGCCCGTCCTCGGGCAGGAACTGCGTGAGCAGCCACGCGAGCAGGCGCGGGAGAACCGCGCTGCTGAGCGAACTGAGAACAGGGCTCACTTCTTTCACCGCGCGAGCGATCTCATCGGCAACGATGTGGCCAACCCGAACAACGACGTGATCGCGTCGATTGAAGACTTCATTGTCGACCGTGGCAGCGGGCGGATCGAGCACGCACTCCTCAAGAGCGGCGACCTGCTCGGCATCGGCGGAAAAACGATCGCAGTACCCTATGGCCGACTGAGTTTCGACAGCGTGGATAAGCGCTTCAAACTTGACATGACCAAGGAGCAGATCGATCGCGCCTCATCGTTTGTTCCGGCGAACTGGTCCGAACTGCGGGCTTCGACGTGGACACAGGACGTGGACAAGTGGTGGAACGGGGACGACACGGACTCGGACATCACCACCGAGCACTCCTCGGCGTTCAAGAGCGCCGAGCGCCGCACCGTGAAGGGCACGATCGAGTCGGTCGAGCGCGACCGGTCGATCGGCGGTTCCGAGCAGGTGATCGTCACCGTGCGCACCGACAACGGGGCGGACGAGCGGCTGCTCCTCGGGCCTTCGTGGTATGTGATGGGCCAGGACGCGGCTCCGATGCGCGGCGACAAGATCGAGGCCAAGGTCGTTCACACCGGCGCCCAGGCGGGTGACGGGCTGACTGTGCTCTCCGCCAAGATTGACGGCGATGACATCACCCTCCGCGATGATGAGGGCCGCACCCGCTGGCGCATGGACCGCGACAGCGAGAAAGACGCGGACAAGAGCGATCGGCGCGACCGCAAGCCGGAGAAGCAGGACCGCGATGACACCAGCCGAAAGCCCGGTCAGACCCGTTACGCGGGCCGCCTGATGCTGCTCACCGATCTTGTCGGCGCATCCGCGATCACCACGAACAAGACTGGCGGCGAGGTGCAGGAGGTGGTCATCGAGCGGCGTTCGGGACAGGTCGCCTTCATCGGCTTTGATCCCAACGAGAACCTGCTGGGCATTGCCGACGAGATCAAGGTGGTTCCCTGGCCGCTGCTGAGCGTGGGCTCGGACCACAAGGTCCGCATCGATGCAAGCAGTGAGATGCTCAAATCCGCGGAGAAGTTCCCCGACGATGTGACGGTCTACCAGGACTCGGCGCGCCTCGGGCCGCTCTACCGCGGCTTCGCCATCCAGCCCGCCGTCTTCAAGGCGCGTGCCGACTCGGATCGCGCAATCGCCGATGACGGCTGGGGCAAGGACGGTTTCTACTCCAAGGCGTTCATTGACGGGGAGGTGGCGACCGTTTCGGGGCGCATCACCTCCATCCGGATCGACACGATCCGCGATGGCACACCCGCGTCGCGCGTGGCGGTGGTGACGACCGACAGCGGCGAGCAGTCGGTCATCCTCGGTCCTGAGTGGTACATGGCCAAGCAGTCGATGGCTTTGTCAGATGGCAGCCGCGTGATCGTTCACGGCAAGCGCGGCACGCTCAACGGTAAGAGTTACATCTGCGCACACTCGATCGAGTCCGATGGTCGCTCGCTCACGCTCTGGGACAGCGACCGCCCCGCATGGGAAGGACGCTAAGCAGCCAACCAAGCGACCGACCGGGCCTCGCGCCCGGCCGGTCGATTTCAGCACCACTTGAAGGGACACGCCGAATGTCGCGCATCGACCCCGCACACCGTGACCGTTGGGCCGCCCAAGCCTCAAGAACGCACGGACCCGCGACCCGGGCGGATCGTGCGGCGAGGCGCGCGGCATCGCTGAGCACTCACGCTCGCCCGGTTGAGGACCAGCCGAAGGCGCGATCGCTGCGACCACTTCACCTGACCGGCTTGGTGGCCGGATATCTCGCGCTGCTGGCGAGCATCGCCGCGGTGATCGTGCAGGTGGAAACGCCGGGGACCGGCCTTCTCGTGCTGTTCGCTGGCGTGGCGGCACTCGCGCTGCTCAACCCGCTGATGCTCGCGGCCGCGCTGCGTGATTGCTCACCTCGACTCCGCACCCGCGCGGACGGGCCGGCACCGCTCCGGCCCGGCGAGGATGCAACCGCCTGAGATCAGACCTCATTGTCAGAATCGTTTGTTCGTTTCTTCTTTTGTCAGGAGCCGAGACATGAACTGGGATCAGATCGAAGGAAAATGGACGGAAGTTCGCGGTCAGGTCAAAGAGAAGTGGGGAAAACTCACCGACGACGACCTTGACGTCATCGGTGGAAAAAAGGATCAGTTGGTCGGCCGCATTCAACAGGTCTACGGCCGCACCAAGGAGCAGGTCTCCAAGGACGTTGACGAGTTTTCGCGCGGCTGCAACTGCTGAGCAGATTTATTCTAACACCGCGAGGTGTTCCAAGCGGCGGCGGAACGTCACGGACCGTTCCACCACCGCATTTATTTCGGGCTTCGCACGCGGATTCACGTTCAGTTCACAGCGAGTTCAAGCGGGCAACACCTACTTGCTCTCAAGGAGCGGCGGAGCGTCCCGGCGCGCCGGAGTTGAACCCATTCATTTCAAGAGGAGACCCAGATGAACCGCAACCGATTCGAGAGCGGCTACCCCGAGCAGCACGCGTACGACGACCGCCGTCGGCAGAGCGATGCCAACGCGGGCAACGACCACGAGCGTGGTGAATACCGCGCCGGGCGCTCGGGCGGACAGGACCACGACACCTCCCCCGAGGACTACGGCGCGCGGCACGGCGACTGGCAGCGCTCCGGCGGCAGCCGCGGCTACGGCGAGGACACGTCGGGGCAGCAGGGCGGGTACGGTCGCACGCTCCGACGCCAGGAGCCGTCCGGCACGAACAACTGGGATGATGGTCGCGGCGGAAGCCCGTCCCAACAAGGGCAGGGGCGCTCCTCGCGCGCAGGGTACGGCGCCGGCGGCGACTATGGAAGCGAGTCGAGAGGGGGCGGCGGGAACGGGGGGAGCAGGTTTGAGGGGTCGGGTCAGGGATGGTCTTCCGGCCAGTATCGCGATGACGGCCCGGGCTATGGCCAGCAGGGCTGGGGCAACCAAGGACAGAGCAACTACGGCCAGTCCGGTTCATATGGCGGCTCGGGACATGGCCAGCAGGGCCCGCGCCTGTCGAACTACGGCCAGGGTCAGTATGGCCAGCAGGGTTCGGGCCTGTCGAACTACGGCCAGGGTCAGTATGGCCAGCAGGGTTCGGGTCTGTCGAACTACGGCCAGGGTCAGTATGGCCAGCAGGGTTCGGGTCTGTCGAACTACGGCCATTCCGGCGGGTACGGCGGATCGGGCTACGGTCAGTCGGGCGGCAACGCGACACAAGCCGGTTACGGGCAGTCCGGTGCCGGCACGCAGCGGTCGCGCACCAACCGCACGCCCAAGGGGTACACGCGCTCCGATGACCGCGTCAAGGAAGAGGTCAACGACCGCCTGATGCACGCCAACGAGATCGATCCGAGCGACATCGAGGTTGCGGTCCAGGGCGGCGAGGTCACGCTCACGGGCACGGTCGGGTCCCGGAGCGAGAAGTTCCTCGCCGAGCAACTGGCCGAGGCGATCATGGGCGTCAAGGACATCACGAACCAGTTGCGCATCAAGTCCAACTCGGGCGGCTCGCAGGACTTAAACTCCTCCGGGGGCGATTCGTCGTCTTCCCGATCCTCGGCCGGGCCGAGCGGCTCGGGCAACTCGGGCTCGAAGAACTCCGGCGGCAACTCTTCTTCTTCGCCTTCCGGACAGTCCGGCTCCTCCCAGCGCGGCGGCGGATCATCGTCCTCATCGCGATAGTTCCATTCAGTCCTTCGGCGGGGCGCGAAAGCCTCCCGCCGACCTTTCCCATGTACTGCGCTGCGCCACTCTGACCGTCTATGGACCTCCACTCCGGTACACCCTACTGGCTCATGTCGAGCGGCTTGGGGTTGGTGGTGCCCGCGCTCGAAGGCGATGCGGAGGTCGACGTCGCGATCATCGGCGGCGGCATCACCGGGGCGCTGCTGGCGGATTCGCTGTCGCGATCGGGGCTGCGGGTCGCGGTCCTCGACCGGCGCGACCTGGGCACGGGCTCGACCGGCGCGAGCACCGCGCTCCTTCAATACGACACGGATGTGCCGCTGTCGGAACTGGGTCCGATGATGGGCGATGAGGCAGCGGCCAGGGTCTTCCGTCTGGGCGTTGGCGCGGTCAAGAGCGCGATCGAGATCGCCCGCGAGTTGGACTGCCCCGCGGCGCAGCGCCGCTCGCTGTACCTCTGCACCCGCAAGGAGGACATCGAGTTCTTTGATCGCGAACTGCCCGCCCGTTCCCGGGCCGGCCTGGACTGCCGATGGCTCACCGCGCGAGAACTGGAGTCCGGCTGGGGGATCATCGCGCACGGCGCGATCCTCTCGGGCGAGGCGGGCGAGACCGATCCGTACCGCCTCTGCCACGCGCTCCTGCGCCGCGCGATCGCCCAGGGTGCGCTCGTTCACGACCGCACGGCCGTCGAGCAGTTCTGGGAGACCGACAATGGCTGGGTGCTTCTCACCCCGACGGGCAAGCGCGTCAAGGCGCGGTTCCTCGTTCACGCCACGGGCTACGAATCCGCCGCGCACCTGCCCAACGGACTTGTCACGCTGAGTTCGACCTATGCCCTGGCGACCGAGCCGACCCGACCGCCTGAGGGCAAGTGGGCCGACCGCGCCATTGTGTGGGAGCACGCTTCGCCCTACCTCTACGCGCGCTGGACGGATGACCGCCTGCTCATCGGCGGCGAGGATGTGGCCTTCAAGAACGAGAAGGCGCGGGACGCGCTCCTCGACAAGAAGACCGGGGCGCTGGTCGCCAAGGCCGCGGCGCTCATCCCCGGAGTGCGCATCGAGCCCGCGTTTGCGTGGACGGGCACCTTCGCCGCGACGCGCGACAGCCTCGGTTACATCGGCCCATTGCCCGGGCACGACACCCAGTTCTTTGCCCTCGGTTTCGGCGGCAACGGCATCACCTTCAGCGTGCTCGCGGCGGACATGCTTACCGATCGCCTGCTGGGCCGGACGAATCCGGACGCCGCGCTCTTCGCCTTCGACCGCCCGACCGCGGGCGCGGATGAGCCGTAATTCACGGGTCAGTCACGACCCGCTCATTCCCCGGACGCATTATTGCTTGTAGTCGGCGCACGTTTGTGTGTGTGCGACCGCGCAGGGAGGTTTCCATGAACATGTACCCACGTCACGGTGAATCGGACCAGGCCTTCGAGGCCGCGAACGACCAGCAGCTCGAAACGCCCGCGGATCGCGCAGCGCGCGATGGCGATGAGCCGATCTCGATCGAGCGATGGACCGATGCGGAACTCAAGCAGCGGGCCCGCGACCTCAACCTCCCCGGACACGAGTCGCTCAGCAGGGCGCAGTTGATCGAGAGCCTGCGCGACAAGTCATAAAGCAGTGAAACCGCGGTGCCCGTCAATGCACCACGAGTATCGGCGTGCCAATCCGGTTGCCGTGTTTGTTCTTACAGAAAAGGATTTCGTACCATGACTACCCGAGACCTCATTCTTGCGTGCGGCGCTGCCGCGGCCATCGTTTGCGCTCCGGCGCTCGCACAGCAGAACACCCAGCCGACAACGCCCCGCCAGGACGGCGCAGTGCGCCAGCCCGCGGACACGCGCAGCACCACTCCCGGAACTGCCGATCGCAACCGGAGCAGCAGCGCGGTGATGGCCTCCCCGGCTCTCTTCAACCAACTCGCAGGAGTGTGGAAGGTGGATGTCACCTGCAACGAGAAGTTCTATTCCACACAGGAGAAGATGCGGGATGGCATGCATGACAAGAAACTGCATGACAAGATGATGCATGACGGCAAGACCCCGGGCGAGAAGCCCAACGAGCCGATGTCGGATCAGCCGGGCCAGGACCCGGTTGACCCCGCCAATCGCGATGCCGTGAGGCGTGACGGCACGAAGCACGACGGCA
>CAYMWG010000060.1:0-12574 GCA_964393765.1 uncultured Phycisphaeraceae bacterium | reverse complement strand
TGATCGACCACCCCCCCACGTCCGGCACGTTGGCCGGGCCGAAGAAGCGGTGCGCCGCGTCCGAGGTCCCGATGCGGGCCAATGAGATGATCGCGGCGATGGAGGCCAAGGGCATGTGGACCAGCCCCGGCGGCAAGACCCCCGAGGCCACGCTCTACGCCGCCATCATCCGCGAGATCGCCGCCAAGGGCGCCGCAGCCCGCTTCAAGAAGCACGAACGCGGTGTATTTGTGGTCGGCAATAGAGCCTGAAATCACTCGATTCCTACGACGGCCTATGGTTTTCTGAGTCGATGGCAGGGAGACAACAATCCGGTGGTCGGTGGTCGGTGGTCGGTGGGCGCGACGGTCGCGAGATCACCGCGGATTTATCTCGCCAAGTTCGCGATTCAGTGCATCAGCTCGAAAATCGAAGATGCGCCCGACGTCTCGCCGGACGATGAGCGGATGGCTGAGCCAGTGCAGCGGAGCAACGTACTCGACCTCATCAATGACCCGTGTGCCCTGTGCGCACGGCTCGAAGCGGTGTTCGTGATGCCACCAGCGGTACGGACCTTTCAACTGGACGTCGATGAACCGGTGTGGGGGTTCCCACGAGATGATCTGTGTGCGCCAGCGGATCGGAACGCCGTGGATTCTGATGCTGTAGTCGATGAGCGCCCCCACGCGCATCTCGATTGGCGAGGGCGTAAGGATCTTGAATCCCACCCAGGAAGGCGTCAGCCGATCAAGGTTGCGGGCATCGGCGAAGAAAGCGAAGGACTCGTCCACTGTGCGAGGGACGATCATCTTCCGAGCGAGCAACTCCAGCCCGCGTTCCGGGCGCGGCGGCAGCGAACCGGGCGCTTTGCTGGTACTGTTTCTTCGACTCAAGAATCCAGCGAGCATGCGAGCGCCTCGTAATCAGGTCTTCCGGCCGCGGATTGGTGGATGATCCGACGCAGCACTATGCCGCGATGAACGATCGCGGTGCCCGGCATCTGACGAGGATCTCCCGCGACCCGCCCGATGCCGTGACCCTCCATCGCCGCGCGGAGGCCCGCCCACAGGACGCGAGGGCTCAACAGTTGGTGCAGTTGGCCGCGGCCGATCTCGAGGGCGCGGTAGCCGAGCCGATCCGGATCAGCGATCCATGCGGCGGCGGAAAGCCCATACCGATCGCCCAGTCGCCGCATCTGCGAGGTCGATTCCGACATGCCGATCACGGCGATGCCAATGCCCTTGGCGGCTATCGAACCCTGGCAACGCGCCAGGTCCGAAAGCGTCTGGCGGCAGAACGTGCATCCAGCATGGCGGAGGAGTACGACCAGCGTCGGGCGCTCGTTGCAGATGCTCCGGAGGGTTCGGCCGGTGTCGTCGGTTAGCCCGTCAAGAGCGTCATCGAGTGAAACAGGCGTGATCGCCCCGGAGGATGCCTGCTGGCCCGCGACATCCCGAGCGGGAACACCGGATCGCAGTGCCGGCCCGCGGCTGACCACAGTATTGACGCTGCGGTTCATCAGTCACCTTTGGAAGCGGCGTGCGCTGGAGCGATCGACTCATCGGGGCCGGAGAACCGGACGGGGAGTTGCACCTCTGCCCATTTGTTCCAGAACATCAGGGTGGGGCCGTTGTAGTACAGGGCCCGCCATTCTCCGGCCTGCTGCCAACTCGGGTTGGCCGCAAGCCATTCCTCGATCTGGATCTTGCCGCGTTGGACCAGGCGCATGGAGTAGTCGCCCTTCAGGCCGACCGAAAGAACGGTGACTGGCTCCGAATCGCGGACGATGACGGGTCCGTCCTCGCCGGTCTCGTTCATGTCAGCGCGGCGGTACAGGAACGCCATGGACCATGCTTCCGGCGCGGCGCCCTGCGTGGACTCGAGGCCTCGATAGTTCATCTCGACCGGAGAAGTCATGGCGATGTCGTGCTTCTTAATGTGGTTGAACAGCGGCCAGAACGCGCGGTTCATGCCGCGATCCGGATCGCCGGAGCCGGAGAACTCGGCCAGACGCACGGACGGGTAGGTCTTGAGGTCGATCGCCCCGGGCGGCGTGGGCTTGGGATAGCCGACCGGGAGCGGGGTATCGACGCGGACTGATGCAGCGCGGTAGTCGCCGTCGGACCCGATCACAGACACTTCAACGTTCCCGCCCACACGGGTCGAGTCGCCCGGAGGCGGCGTAGTAGTCGGACAGGCAGAACGATAAGTGGAGGGCGTCATGGCGGAGTTCTCCTGCGACAGTGTTCGAGATTCCGTGGTTCCACCGTCTGATCGGCAGCCGGACACGGACAACGCGCAACACGCGATCGAGCACAGGATGAACCACTCGGGCGAAGGACGCTGGTGTGGCATTGGGCGGATCCTTGATAAAACGACCAAAACAGTCATTTGAAATGTATAACTGGTACGCCCCAAGATCAACGGCAGACCAAAAAGTCCACAAATGGTCCAAATATTTTCGACTACGCCGATCTTGACATCGTGTCCGTGAGTAGTATTATCGTTCAAATCGTTCTTTCTGATCTCGGATAAGTATTCCGCGATCAATCACGCCGAGGTCGTGTCCGATCCGGCCAAGGACCCCGCCCGGGGCGCGGGAGTCTCAAGTACACCAGCCCCCTTTTAGGAGTCGAAGATGAAGATCTCGAAGCAGTTGGGTTCAGCGTGTGCGTTGGCAGTGTTCGCGTCGGCGGCATTCGGATTCATGTCGGGCTTTGCCGCGCAGGACTCAGATTGGAAGGCGACGAACGGCAAGGCCGTCGGCGATCACCAACCGACGGCCGATATCGTGGACACGGCCGTGGCCGCCGGTTCTTTCAAGACTCTGGCCGCGGCGCTCCAGGCCGCGGGTCTGGTGGACACGCTCAAGGGCAACGGTCCCTTCACCGTGTTCGCACCGACGGACGAGGCGTTCGCCAAACTGCCCGCCGGCACGGTTGAGACGCTTCTCAAGCCGGAGAACAAGTCGAAACTGGTGTCGATCCTGACCTACCACGTCGTTTCGGGGAGTGTCTTGGCGAAGCAGGTTGTGACTCTCAAGAACGCCACGAGCGTGAACGGCCAGCGGGTCGGCATCTCGGTCATGGGCGGCCAGGTGAAGCTCGACGGCAAGGCCACCGTCGTCAAGACCGACATCGCCTGCACGAACGGCGTCATCCACGTGATCGACTCCGTGATCATGCCCGTGCAGAAGAACATTCTGGAGGTCGCTGGCGAAGCCGGCTCGTTCTCCACATTGGCCGCGGCTATCAAGGCAGCGGGGCTGACCGAAGCCCTTTCGGGCAAGGGGCCGTTCACGGTCTTCGCGCCGACGGATGAGGCGTTCCAGAAGCTGCCGGCTGGCACGCTTGAGAACCTCCTCAAGCCCGAGAACAAGGAGAAGCTCGCCTCGATCCTGAAGTTCCACGTCATCTCCGGCGCGGTCTACGCGGATCAGGTTGTGAAGATGACCGAGAGCACGAAGACCCTCCAGGGTCAGACGTTCCAGATCAAGGTGAAGGACGGCAAGGTGACCATCGGCAACAGCGCCGCAATGGCCGGCGTCACCGGTACGGACGTACAGGCCGCCAACGGCGTCATCCACGTCATCGACACCGTCCTCATGCCCAAGTGACGGGCCCCGGACCACGTGATCACCATTTATGTTCGGCCCCGGTCGGAAACGACGGGGCCGGGTTTATGAAGCGGAGCATTCGGGCCAACATCGCATGAAGACCGGTGAACGTCAGATCCTGACCAGCCGCCAGTTCGCAGAAGCCCTGGGCGTCAGCGAGTCGTCGGTCAAGCGCTGGGTGGACGACGGCACGATCGCGGCCATCCGTACGGCTGGCGGCCATCGGCGCATCCCGATGGCCGCCGCGGTCCGCTTCATGCGGCTGCACCGAATGAGCCTTCAACGGCCAGAAGCCATGCCGCTCTCAACAGCGCCCTCGCTTGGAGCGGTCGATCTCCAAGCGGCGGATGCGTGCTATGAGGCGTTGCTGAGCGACGATGCGGATCGGGCACGAGCGATCATCATGGGGCGGTACATCTCCGGGGCGGACATCGCCAGGATCGGTGATGGGCTGGTCCGCCCGGCTCTGGAGCGTCTGGGAGAACTCTGGAAACACGATTCCCATGCGATTCTGGTGGAACATCGAGCCGTGGACACCTGCATCCGGGCCTTGGCAGACCTGCTTGCCTGGTTGCCTCCCACGCTGCCTGGCGCACCGGTCGCGATCACCGCGGCCGGTCCCGGCGACCCGTATATCCTCCCGCCGATGCTCGCTTCAATGACCCTCCAGGAGCACGGGAGCCACGCTCGCAACCTGGGCCCGTCGACGCCCCTCGAGACGATCGGCTTGGCGGCCGAGCGTTATGGTGCAATCATCTGCAGCCTGAGCGTGAGTTCGGTTCAAGACCGGAAGCATCATGCCGAGTGGATCAGGCTCGCGGACCGCTTGAAGATCACCCGAACGAGGCTTGTCGTCGGGGGTCGGTGTGTGGAGTCCCTCTCGACCGAGTTCCTGGCCCGCGCCCACCTCTGCGGTTCAATGGCTGAGCTTGGTTCCTACGCAGTGGGTGTCTACGGGGGGTGGGCAAGCTCAGTGTCGCTCTGAGACCTATTCTCGAAATTGTCAAGATCCTAAGTTATGAGCGGCCCCTAGCTGATCAAGCAGACTGTTGTGTGTTGTGCGGCGAGACCAGGATCCGGATGACGGAGCGGGATTGCCGTCCAAGGAGATTCCATCAGAATGAGCAAGTTCGCAGGCAAGCGTGTTTGGTTGACGGGTGCGAGCACAGGTATCGGCCGCGCAGTCGCACTCGAGCTTTCCGCGCAGGGCGCGGTGACCGGCCTGACCTCTCGAAACGAGCACGCTCTGCGGGACCTTCGCGACGAAATCGAACGCATGGGCGGACGCGCGATCGTATTGCCGGGCGACGTTACCGATCCGATCCGTATGAAGGCAATCGCGGCGGAGTTCGAGGCCCAAGCGGGCGCGATCGACATCCTGATTGCCAGCGCGGGGAGCCATCTGTTCACTCGACCCGAGCGGTTCGACGCTCGCGAGTACCTCGGCCTGATGGATCTGAACTACGGCGGAATGCTTCGATGCATCGAGGCGGTTCTGCCCGGCATGCTCGAGCGTCGCGCCGGACACATAGTCGGCATCGCAAGCCTGGCGGGCTACCGGGGCGTGCCTCGGGCCGCCGCCTATGGCGCCAGCAAGGCGGCGATGATCAGCTTCCTGGAAAGCCTCCGATTCCATGTCACGCGCAGCAACGTGAAGGTCACGATCGTCAATCCCGGGTTCGTTCGGACGCCACTGACCGACAAGAACGATTTTCAGATGCCCTTCCTCATGGAGGTGGGACCGGCCGCGCGCGTCATCTGCTCCGGAATCGCCCGTGGAAAGGATGAGATTGCGTTTCCTGTCCCATTCAGCTGGATGATCAAGGCTATGAGGATCATCCCCTTTCCACTTTACAAGTTGATAATGTCCAGGGCAGTATGGATACCGTAGCACCCAGCCTTCGGATCGCCGTTGTTGGCGCGGGCATCGCGGGGATCACCGCAGCCTATCTGCTTGGCAAGCGCCACGATGTCACGCTGATCGAGCGAAACAACTACATCGGCGGGCACACCAACACCATCGCGGTCGAGGACCAGCCCGGCGCCACCATTCCGATCGACACCGGCTTCATCGTTTGCAATCCAAAAACCTATCCCTTGTTCTATCGATTGCTCGACGAGTGGGGCGTGAGGCTTCGCGACAGCGACATGTCTTTCGGGTACTTCTGCGAGCGAACGCGCATCGGCTACGTCGGCCCGTCCCTGCTGGGGTTGCTCCGTGGGTACCGAAACACCTTCAGTCTGGCCTTCCTTCGGCTGATCCTTGAGCGACGGCGCTTCAATCGGCGAGCTTCGTTCGACATCAATCAAGGCCTTCTGGATGACGTGCGACTCGATGCGTACCTGGAGCGGGTGGGTGCCAATCCGTACTTTGTGACCCACTATCTCCTCCCGCTGGCCGCCGCCGTGTGGTCCAGCCCAGACGCGGACATGCTCCAGTTCCCCGCCCGCGCCTTTCTCCAGTTCCTCCAGAATCACGGGATGCTCGCCGTCGGGCGGCGTCCGCAATGGCAAACCGTGGTCGGGGGAAGCCAGGCGTACGTACGCGCGTTCCGATCAAAGTTCCGGGGAAAGATCATCGAGAATGCGCCTGCGCACTCGATCAAGCGTCATACCGAATCGGTCAGTGTTCACCTGCAAAACCGCGAGCCAATGATATTCGATCATGTGGTGATGGCGGCACATGCGGACGAATCCCTGGCGATGCTCACCGACGCGACCAGCGCGGAACAAGAGCTCCTTTCGGCGTGGAACTACCACAGCAACAGCGCTCAGCTGCATACCGACGCAAGCGTGATGCCGCGCAACCGGCGGCTTTGGGCGTCATGGAACTACCGTCGCGCGCAGGTCTGCTCGTCGCGAGCGCCGATCTCGGTCACCTACCACATGAACCGGCTCCAAGGCCTTCGGGCGAGGCGCGACTATTTCGTGTCCCTGAATGCGGGGAGCGAGGTCCATCCCGCTTCGGTCATCTACTCGGCCAACTATTCGCACCCTGCGTATTCCTCTCGTGCCTTTGCGGCCCAAAGGGAACTGCACCGGCTCAATGGATCACGTCGCACGCACTTCTGTGGAAGCTACATGGGCTACGGCTTTCATGAAGATGCGGTGGCATCCGCCGTCGCCGTCGCCGGAAAGCTGGGTGTGGCGCTATGAGGTCTCGAATCATCCGTGGCGAGACGTACCATTCCCGCCTTCGCCCGCGCCGGCATTCTTTCCGCTATCGCATGTTCTGGCTGTACCTCGATCTTGACGAACTCGTCGAAATCGACCGGAGCGTGCGCTGGTTTGGCTACAACCGCCGCTCGCTCGTCTCGATCAGCGACGCCCACTACGCGGGCGCAGAACCTGGCACTGTTCGAGACAAGGTGGTGCGCCGGTTGCAACGCGAAGGTGTGTCCGAGCCGATTGCCCGAGTCGTGCTGGTCACCTTGCCGAAGGTGTGCGGCTACGGGTTCAATCCCGTGAGCTTCTTTCTGTGTTATCTTTCGGACGGAGCTCTCGCGGCGATGGTGGCCGAGGTCCGCAACACGTTCGGCGAAACGCACCACTACGTCCTTCGCCCCGACGATCCCGGCGCCTCCCAGACCGACGCCATCCGGTTTCGAGTCGCAAAGGCCTTTTATGTATCCCCGTTCCTCGATGTCTCCGGAGAGTACGAGGTACTGCTTGCCGAGCGTGCGGACGAGTTCTCGCTGACAATCTCGCTGCAACAGGGTGGTCAACTCGTATTCTCAGCGACCATGTCTGGGCGCGGCGCCGATCTGACGGGCCGGCAGCTGGCGACGGAACTGTGCCGCCTGCCCTTCAGCGCGGCCACGGTGATGGTCCGCATCCACTGGCAGGCGCTGCAGTTGTACATGCTGAAGCGCCTCCCGGTTTTTGCCAGAGCCCAGGCCACGCGAGGAAGCACCAGCGTCGCGACTCGTTCGAACTTCTGGTATTGGATGAGAGAGCGCTTTGTGCGACGAGCGTCCAAAAAGCAAGATACTTGCGCGGGCTCGTCCGCGCGAACGTTCTAAGAGGAGAACTGCTGATGTCAACAACCTCAGTAGCATTCGGTAATCCCAGCGACAGGTCGAGGTCGCCGTCCGACATACCTTGGGGCATCGAGGTTCGGGATGAGAGCGTGATCCGTCGAGTTGCTCGCGAGGGAATCCTCGGGCTTGGAGAGGCGTACCTCAAGGATCACTGGACCGCGGATCGTCTGGATGAGGTGATTTACAGAGCGTTCACCCACCCGGTGCCTCGTCCGTCGCCGATCGCCCGCCTCAGGTGGGTTCTGATGGTGGCCGAACAGAGGCTCTTCAATCGCCAGTCGGGCCCTCGGGCGTTCAACATCGGAGTCCGGCACTACGATCTCGGAAACGACCTGTTCCGATGCATGCTTGACGAGAGCATGACCTACACCTGCGGCTACTGGGCTAACGCCCGGACCTTGAACGAAGCCCAGGAGGCAAAGCTCGAACTGGTGTGCCGCAAGCTCAGGCTCCGCCCAGGCCTTCATGTTCTCGACATCGGCTGCGGATGGGGAAACTTCGCTCGATACGCGGCCCAGCGATACGGCGTGCGCGTCACCGGCATCACGGTCTCGCGCCAGCAGGCCGAGTTTGCACGCCAGCGCTGCCAGGGGCTCCCTGTCGAGATCCGGCTGCAGGACTACCGAGAGGTCTCCGAGACCTTCGACCGCATCGTGTCCATCGAGATGATCGAGGCGGTTGGCCGCAAGAACATCCCGACGTTCTACCGGGTCGTCGATCGGTGCCTGAAGCACGACGGGTTGTTCGTGCTCCAAGCGATCTCCGCGAACACGTTGTCGCGATCGTCCGATTGGCGGCTGGACCAATTTGCGCTGTGGTTGCTCAAGTACATCTTCCCGGACGGCTACCTGCCCAAGCAGTCCGAGTTGGTTGAACTCGAGGGGACATCACTGCGAATCGAAGACCGTGAGAGTTTCGGCCTCGATTACGATCGCACGCTGCTGGCCTGGGCCAGCAACTTTAACGCTGGGTGGGATCAGCTCAAGGACCAGTACGACGATGAGTTCCGACGGCGCTGGAACTTTTACCTGCACGGGTGCGCGGCCGCATTCCGCGCGCGGCTCATACACCTCTACCAGATCGTCTACGCCAAGGACGGCTCGCGACAAATCGGCCACGCGCCTCGATGAGGTGACCGATGCTCGAAACGGTCTGCGAGCGGGCGAGCGCCACATGGCGTCCATTTGTGTCTTGCGGTTGATGCGAAATCTCGGAACCCAACTTCCTTGGAGAAGTCCAATGCGCAAAACGATAGGTTTGCTGGCGGCCGGAGTGGTGGTCATGGCCGCGGCCATTGGCTACGGACTTCTGTCCGGAGATCTGCGGGGCGAAGCCATGGTCCTGTTCAACTATCCATGGTTTCACGTATCGATGATCGATCTGTACACCGGATTCTTGCTCTTCAGTGGATGGATCGTCTCCCGCGAGAAGTCTCGGCGGGTCGCCGCCATCTGGATCGTGCTGCTCCTGACACTCGGGAACCTCGCCGCGTGCGCGTATGCGCTCGCGGCTGCCATTCGCGCCCGGGGAGACTGGACCGTGTTCTGGCTCGGCAAGCAGGCGACGGCAGTTCGGCAGGCGGGGACGAGGGATGTGCGGCATCGCTGACGACTCGCACCCGCGTATCGCTCCACTCACGATGATACCAGATCCAACCCTTTCCGCTGCTGGCCCGATGGGGTCAACATGTGGGGGGGCGGCGAGAAGGGGCCGTGGTCGGAGCTTTATAGCGCGACGGTGGCGGCGTAAAACTCTGCTGCGCTGGAAAAGCCAACGGCCGTTCACCACCGCGCACACCGCCGAAGCGGCAGGCCACAGCGCCGAAGCGGCGGGAGCACAGAGCACACAGAAGAAGGCATCGGATTTCGCCCCCGCGGGGCGCAGGGGTGTAGCCACGGGTGGCGCGACGCGACCGCACAGCGGGCCGACGCGGAACCCGTGGGGAGCTGTTGTGTGTTCTCACACGCCCCGGCGGGGCGTAGGAAGTTCACGGGCGCGGAAACCCGCCGATCACGGACATACTTCCGAGCGCGTTGGACGTTTGCCCCGCTCACGCCAGAGATGGCGGCTGCCCTCTCCGGCACCTCACCCGCAAAGAGCAAGACCGCCCGCCGCGCTGGTCGTGCGCTCCGAGTGCCTTGAGCGGGGGTGGTGCTGGCCGCACGGGCGGAAAGAGGGGCGGCAGGCCCGGCAGCCGAGACTCCCAACCCTGCCCCTTTGACACAGGCGGGACTGACGCCGCGTATACTCCGATTGGATGGTCACGGGACCAAAGCCGTCTGAGCCGGCCCGGCGTCTTTCGGGCTATCCATTGACCGAACCAAGGAGCAACGCCTTCGCCGACACCAACGCCAGAACCAAACACTCGGAAGACGAGAAACTCGCGATCCTCGGACTGCTTGAAGATACCGAGTTGCCGCGCGATGCTCTGCCCTACACGGAACAGTTCGACAAACTGAAGGCCGCCTACGAGAAGAAGTTCAGGGCCACAATCAAGGACGTGGACTTCTGGCGGATGATGTCGAGCATCGGCAAAGGCGGCGGACTGGCAAAGAAGGGCGGAAAGAAGAAAGCGCCGCGCACGCCCACCTTGACCGACGATGAGCAGTTGGAGATTCTGCGGCTCCTGCCGGACGGGATCGGCACCAGGGACCGTCTGCCGTACACGCCCAAGTTTGAGGAGATGCACAAGCGTTTCGCGAAACTGACCGGCAAGAAGCTCGACAAGCACGAGTTCTGGCGCGGCGTGTCGCGGGTCGCGAAGCTCTCCAAGAAGCCCAAGCCGATCTATGAAACGATCCCCCTGGGAAATCTTGATGCTCAGACGGTGGCGTTTCTTGAACGAAACAACCCGTGGTGGCGTGGCAACGCTGTGCGCAGCCTTGACGAGTATCGACGATGGGCGTTTGCGGAGGTCATTCGGCGGCTGCGATCCAAGCTCGCGCGGATCGTTGTCATTCGCGGGTCTCGCCGGGTGGGCAAGAGCGTCATTGTCAGACAACTCATCGAGGAACTGAGATTCTTTGGGCTCCGTGGAGATGCGCGACGCCCCGTCGCGCCCGCCAGGATTCTCGCAGTGCAGTTCGATGACGCCCCATGGCTAAAAAATCTGCCCGATCCCATAGAATCAATCGTTCGTTGGTATGAAGACAACATCCTGAAGATGACGCTCAATGAAGCATCTCGGCGGGGCAAACCCGCGTATCTGTTGTTCGACGAGGTTCAGAACCTCGACCACTGGTCGGTCGAACTCAAGATCATCGCAGATCATTCCGATGCGAACATTGTGGTCACGGGCAGTTCGGCTCTGCGCATCGCTGCGGGGCAGGACAATCTTGCCGGTCGCATGACCGTCACGGATCTTGGCCCGCTACGACTCTCCGAGGTTGCTGGCATCCGCGCGTTGGGAAACTTGCCGGTCTATGCCCCCGATGCTCCGCTCGAAGAGTGGAAGAAGCGGGACTTCTGGCTCGGGCTCATCGCACACGGGAAGAAGCACGCCAAACTGCGCGATGAGGCGTTTCGGTTCTTCTCAGAGTTCGGCGGCTACCCCCTGTGCCACAATAAGGCCGGAATCGACGCCAACACGCTGCGGCACCAGGTCATCAACGAGGTCATCACCAAGACGATCCAGCATGACCCCGGTCATCGTCCGCACGCCCCGGCGCTGGACTCGGCGTTGATCGCCGAGGTGTTCAAGATCGCGTGCCGCTACGCCGGCAGGTCCGTCGCGCCCAAACGGTTTGCCGAAGAGATACAGGCCGTTCTGGGGACGCCGGTGGCACACGCGAAGATCACCGATGCCCTCTCGTTCCTCGCCGACTCGCTCTTGTTGTATCACGTCCCGCCGCTCGAGATGCTCGGCAAGAAAGGGGGACACCCGCCCAAGCTTTGCATCTGTGACCACTTCGTCCGCAACGGCATTCTTCAGGAGACCGTTCCGCTCGATCCTGCCGCGCTGAAGGAATGTGACAACGCCGTAGGCACCCAGGCGGGCTTTCTGATCGAAAGCGTACTGGGCTACTTTCTCAAGGGCATTCCGGGTGTAGAACTCTCGTGGTTCCCTGAGCGCACCAAAGAGCCGGAGGTCGATTTCGTACTCACGATCGGCACGAGCCGGATCCCGCTAGAGGTCAAATATCGCCGCGACACGCCCGGCATAGCCGAGGTCAAGGGGCTTGAGTCTTTCTGTGCCAAGTCCGCGTACGCGGCGTCCTTCGGTGTCATTGTCACCCAGAGCGCTGAGGGGCCGGCCGGCGACTGCGCCCTTGCGGTCCCGGCATCGACTTTCCTGCTATTGAAGTAAGTCGCTTACACCGCCACCGTCGCGCTACAAATCTCCGACCTCGGCCCCTTCTCGCCGCGTGTGTTGATCCAGCGGGCCAACTCCTCCCACGCCCCGCCGTGGCGGCCCCATGAACCATCACGCCTTCCACATGCGTCAGCCGCTGCCGCCATCCACCCGCGCCCGCGGCGGTTCCGCTCTGGGCAGAGAGGACCACCGGGCGGAGCGGCCAGCCCACTTCTGAATCAGCGGCCAGACAGCCCTGGAGGCCTGCCCGGAACAGCCGTACAAACCCCTTGCATTCCCCTCGACCTTCGAGTACACTCCCTCCTCGCGGGGGGGGAACAAGGTGGGGGACACCGAATCCACGTCCGAGCAGCATCCCTGCGCTGTCACTCCGCCCACTCCGCCTCCCGCCCCGCCCGTCCGAACCGGCACTCGCCACCCGCGCCTCAAGGGCGCAAGCCTCGAGTTCCTCATTGCACTCGCCGCGCGCCGCAACCGCCGCGGCCTGCCCACGGTCTACGCCCTCCGCGCCGCTTCCCGCCTCCTCGGCGACATCATGCGCGAGGAGCGCCGCCTGCATCGCAACCGCAAGGGCATCGCCCAGATGCAGGCCGCCGTCTACTTCCCGCGCCAGGCGATGGCTAAGTG
>CAYMWG010000059.1:0-12577 GCA_964393765.1 uncultured Phycisphaeraceae bacterium | reverse complement strand
CGGTCAACAAGGCCGCAGCGCTCGCCCGCGCCATCGACACGGCGGAGCAGGCGTTCGGCATCTAACTTCTCTATGGGGACGGCTACGGCCCGCCTTCCGAACGCAGAGCCTTCAGTTCTTCTGCTATCGCCGGGGAAAGCGGGTCGTCGGATTCTGCGGCGATCTGTTCGAGAACCGGCAGGAGTTCGCTTCGCCACTCCGGAGGGAGCGACAGGAGGCCTAACGCGATGCTTCGATCATCCCGCTCCCGTTGGAAATCCTTGAGCGTTCGCAGTAGCCGCTCCCGGATGGGGGCGTCTTGCTTGAACTGAACAAGTACGAGGATCGCCTCGGACTGAACGCCGTAGTCGGCGGCACCGCCCGCGAACGCCTTCAAGTCCTCGCCGAACACTTCGAGCGAGTTCGAAAAGCGTGACATGGTGCGAACAGCGGCATGCCGATTCCAACTGAACCGGTCTCCCGCCGCCGTGAGCATTGCACGCCGGACCTGCGTGTCCGCCTTTCGACTCAGGCGCGGTAACCATTCAATGCAATCGCCCCGGAACGGCAGTCCCGCGTGGATCGCGTCGCACGCTCGCGTCTTGCCGAGCCACTTAGAAAGTGACGATGACCGGGTGTCCGTCGCGGCCTGAAGCCCCTCGCGCCACACCTGCTCCGAGCGGCTCTCATCGAGGGATGCGAGCAACAGAGGCAGTGGCAGGCGCTCAAACGCGGAATCCGACAGACACGACGGAAGGCCGATTATTCCGCCTGCGGCGACTAAAAGCATGCCCAGTAGAAAGCGGCAGACCGACTGGAGCCAGATGCGCGGTGTCGCCTTGGAATGGCGCGAGGTGCCACATTCGGGACAAGCCCCGACCGTTGGCAGGCCAAGCGTCGAATAGCCGCAGATGCAACGGCCCCGCATTCGAGCCACGAGCGGAGCCGAGCCGGATCGGACAGGCCATATCGCCGCCAAGGCCAGGCAGATGCCGATGAGCAGTTTCACGACCATACTTCAAGCCTTAGTGCGTGTGTGGCGGGGCATAAATCGGCGGCAACCCCGGCGCTCCATCCCTCGGATCTCCGCACTCCGCGAACAACTGCCCCGGGAGCAAACCACAACTACGGCAAGCAGGCGGCCGCGACGGGAAGTACCATCTGAAGAAATCGTTCCAGCAGTCGACAGATTCCCTGCCCTCCATTCTACAACTGCGGTACTCCGTGCAACCCCAGAGAAAGCACTCGTCGCAGGTCGCTGGATTGCCGAGATCGATGCCGGTCGAGCAGCAATCCAAAGCGTTCGTGAGTTCGTTGGCGAGTTTGGCAGTGAGAGTCTCGCAATCAGCAGCACAGAACTGATCGGCGTAGAGATTGATCCTGGGAGATGCTGGATTTCTGCACCAAGTCGACGCATAAGGGTTGGTCGGTCCCGTTGGGGCGCTTTCCGCGCAGGTAATGTTCATCAGCTCCAAGCCCATTCCGCAAGGTGTCGACCGGATCTGCTTGAGTAGGAACACGATTGTAGGATCCGAGCGCATGGCCTCATCTCGGCACTGCCGGCACTCCTGGGCGGACATGGCGTTCTGGCACGGCACCGCACCCGCGACGAGAAGGTGGCCCGCGGAATTCATGTGCATACCCGGGATTGCTTGAGAACGCGATCGCTCAATCCATCCCTGGTGTGCGGGCTTGGGTATGTCCTTGGACGAGGCCATGCGCTTCCTGTCCCCAGCGGCGTGCATGGCTTGAATGTCGTGCCGCGCTTGTCGTTCCAGAATGACACAACACAAGGTAATCGCAAGTATCCCCGCGAGGATCATTGAAGCCCGAGCCAGGTGGCTTCCGCTGGAGAGTGGCGTCGTGGACAGTCTTGCACGGGTTTTCCGACGCAAGTGTTCGTTGCTCTTACGATGCATGTTTGTTGCCATGCGATCAGTAGGCCGCTCCGATCCCCTTCGGTCAAGGCAAGGTTGACCATATGGAATATGTTACATATTCCATATTTGCGCCATACTCCCAAGCTCGCCCGGCATCTTCGCTCGGTCTCGTTTCCGTTTGACGGCCCATCGGGGCTGCGGACTATCTGTAATCCCCTGCCCCTATACTCCCTGAACAGGTGTCCCGCCCCCCCTCCAACACCGCCCGCGTCCTGGTCCTCATCGCGGCCGCCTGCGGCCTGCTGGCCTGGGTTGTCTTCGCCAAGGGCGGCATCCGCGATCATCTCGTGCCGCGAAACTTCGGTGTTGTTGAGATTGGGCATGTTTACCGGGCCGCTGCGCTCAACCCTGCAACGCTCAAGAAGGTCCACGACGAGCACAAGATCAGGACCATCATCGACCTGGGCGGCTCGGACACCGACCCTCTCGCCGACCGGCTGGCGCAGCTTTCTGCGGAGTCGCTAGGCATTACGCGCTACCTGTTCCCACTCTCGGGCGATGGCACCGGCAACCCCAACGCCTATGTCGCGGCGCTCCGCGTGCTTGCCGATGAGACGGCCCACCCCGTGCTTGTCCACTGCTCGGCCGGCGCGCAGCGCACCAGCGGGTGCATCATCCTCTATCGCGATGTGATCCAGTCGAGGCCCGATGCCGATGCCCGCAAAGAGGCCATGGACTTCCGGCACGACCCCGAGGACAATCCGCGCCTGTTCACTTATCTCGATACCTGGCAGGGGCACATCGAGCGTGCCTTCCGCTCCGGCACCCAGGTACACGACCATCCCGAGGTGAATGTTGTGCCCGCGGTTCGCGGGATTGCGGAGAAACCGTGACCGCTCTGGTTGCGCCCGCGGAACCGGCGCGCCCGATCTGGCGCGATGCCGCGCTCGTCCTCTTCGTCTGCATCATTGTCTACTGGCTGTACCTCGGCGCTGCGCCGTTCGCCTCCAGTGAGGGGCACCGCGTCATCCCCGGCTGGATGATGCTCGACTCAGGCGACTGGTCGCGCACGGAGATGTTCGGCCTCAACTACATCCGAAAGCCCCCGGGCATGGCGTGGGCCATCGCCGCATCGTCGGCGCTCCTCGGCCAGAACGAGTTCGCGGCCCGCGCGCCCTCCGCGTTCGCCTGCACGCTCATGGCGCTGGTCGCGCTGGCCTTTGGGCGTGCCTGGTGCGGGGCGCGTGGAGGCCTTGCAGCGGGACTTGCACAGGCGTTGCTGCCGGTGATGTGGGTGTCGGGCGGCGCGGGCCGGAGCGCGGAGATCGAGGCTCTCAATACCTTCTGCACGCAGATCGCGGTGCTGCCACTGATCGCCCTCATGCTCCCGTCGCGGGCGCGAGAACTCGGCACGCTGAAGAACGCTCGAAGGGGCGCGGCGCTCGCGGTTCTGTCGGCCCTCGGCATCACCGGATTTGCCCTGACGAAATCGCTCGCGAGCGCGCCGTGCATCGTCGGCGCGATCATCGGCATCTGCATCGCCCGGCGCTCCGCGCGCCCACTCGCGTGTCTCTGGATGTGGTCTGCCCTCCTCCTGGGCACCGGCGCGGCGTACCTCGCCCTCCGCCACTTCGGCGTGATGAACTACGACCCCGGCGCGGTCCGCGAAGAGGGGTCGTTCCTGTGGAACGATCCCGCGCGGGTCGTCACCGTCATTCCCATGGCCTTGCTTGCCGCGCTCCCCGCGTCGCTGGCGGTGCTGTTTGCGTTCGGCAAGGATGCTCGCGCAGAGGGCGACTCCACCGCCGACCCCGCGTGGTCGCGCTGCGTCCTCGCCGCGCGCGCCTGTGCTTTCGCCTTCGCCGCTTCCTGCCTGCTCTACGCCGCGATCGGCGTGGGCAACCATCGCTACCTCCTGCCCGCGACCGTCTTCCTCGCTCCCATCATCGGCTACGTCATCCGCGGCCTCGCCGGTGGAGGACAAGGCCCCTTCGCCCGTGCCGGGTTCAACGATGAGCGTCGCGTCTTCTTCAAGCGCCTCATCATCCGCGGCCCGGTGGCGTGGGCTGCCGTGCTGCTCAGCGCGGCCCTGCTCATCAATGTCGCCGGCACCATGCGCGATGACACTGACACCGGACGCGCTGCGGGCATCGCGCTCGCACAGCATCTTCCCGATAGCGCGACGCTCTGGGCCGATGACCTCATCGAGGCCCGCCCCGATGTGCTGCTGTACGCGCGCAGGGCCGCGGCAGCCTCCGGTCGTTCACTCACCTGCATCTGGGCAAAGCAGCAGATGCTCGGGGGAGAACTCCCGGCGCCGACGGCCGTGGGTTCATTCATCCTCATCCGCACCGATGCCGAGAGCGGCGAGGCGCTGCGTTACCTTCCGGCGATCGAGTCCGGGCGGCTGCGTCCGCTCCACCGCGGCAAGGTGGGCAAGTATGCCTTCGCGGTGTTTCGTGTGGCGGGGGCCACTGAAGTGATGAGGTGATGAGGTGAGTGTGGAAGTTGCGGTGTCCCCCGTCCCCGACTGGGGAGATGGCACGCGCAGCGTGACAGAGGGGGTACACACTCTCCTCGTGCCGAAAGTGACCCCCCCCTCTGCCTCAGTCGCCGAGGCGACTTCGGCTCTCCACGTTGGGAACGGGGGAGAGGGCGAACGACAGATGCGACTGCCCCCTCACCGATTCACAAACACTCCGCGGACCCTGCGAACCGGCGGCGTTTCATCATCCTCGAAGTCATCGGGCTCGCTGACCGGGTGCATCCCCGCCTGCGCAAACAGCCCCACCAACTCCCTGGCGCTCACCGGCCACGGCGGACCCTTGAAACTCTCCAGGGACTGCTCATCATGCCGCCCGCGGCACACGCACACCACCGTCCCGCGCGGGCAGCACAGCGACGCAACCGCCGCGACGGCCGCTTCGCGCTGCGCCAAAGACACCGACTGCACCGTGTACGCCTCGACGACCAGGTCAAACCGCCGGCGCAATCGCGAGGGCGGATCGAAGAGGTCCGTCACGATGAACGATTCGGCATGATCGGGAAACCGCCGGCGTGCCCAGTCGATCGCCGCGGCGGAAACGTCGAAGCCCGCCGCGTCGTACCCACGGTTCCGCAGTTCCACAACGTCATCACCGAGCCCGCACCCCACCACGATCGCCCGCGCGCCCGGTCGGATGCGCCCCGGCGCTTCGGCGTTCAGCCACGACACCAGCGCGGCGTTGGGGCGCTCATCGGCCCACGGCACTTTGGCGGCGTCCATCGCCGCCGCGCGGTACACATCCTCGTGCCACGAAGCGCTGCCGGGCGTAAAGCCCGTGCGAGGCTCGTACACCACGCTGACGCTCCGCGCCGCTTCGGCAAAGGCCTGATCCGTACCCATGATCCCGCCTCCTTCCCCCACCGTTTGCGGCGAAGTCCCGGACTCATGCGTCCGGGCAGGAGCGTGACGAACACAACGCACCGCTTGTCATCGGCGACCTGTCCGCTCGGGGTGATCCCTCGGGCCGAAGTTCAAGCCGCTTCGATTGTCAAGTGTAACCCGCAAAGGACCTTATGGGCAAGTCCAATGGCAAGGAGTTTCCCGTTCTTACGCGTGCCAGGACTTATCACCCAGACGGGGTGCCGGAACGCGCCGGCGTACCATCGAACCTCGTTTCCATGTCCCGCTTTCACCGCCAGTTCCGACCCGGCACGCCTCTGAAGCCGTATCGACAAGTCCCTTGACCGCCCAACCGCTGACCACTCCCCTGATGGCCCCTTCCGCCCTGCCGGCCCCTCTCGGCCCGGCGGTGGTGGCCATGCGCGACTTTCTGACCGATGGCTCGGTGGCCGCCCTCTGCGATGAGATCGCCCAACTCCTGCGCACACCCATCTGGCTTCGTGACCAGGGGAGCGAGGTCATCATCCCGGTCTGGACGGAGGATGACGGCGGCGGGGCGGGCGGCCACCCGTGGTCGATCGTCACCGAGGCCGACGGGCGGGCGCGGGCGTTCCAACTGGTGGAGCGGCAGCCCGCCGAGTGCCACGAGCCCACCCCCGTGCCATTGCGGATCCGCGCGGGTCTGCTGGGCGCGATCGTCCTGTGCGTGCCGCGCGATGCGGATGGGCCTCGTGCCGAGGCCATCCGCCGGGCGCTGGGTCTCCTCGCGTCCTCGGTGTGCGATGTCTGCGAGGCGCAGTGGACGCTGCGCCAGCGCATAAAGGAACTTGATGCGCTCTACCGGCTCAGTTCCATGCTGACGGTGGGCAACTCAGCCGCGGCCGCCCCCGCAACCGGCCCGGCCGGAGCTGCCGCCGACACCGACCGGCTGCTCGAAGTCGCCCTCGGACTTGCGATGCAGACGCTCGACGCCGATGCGGGCTCCATCGCGCTCATCGAGGACGGGGACGGGGGGGGCGGGAAGGACATCCCCGCCGTCCGCGCCTCTCGCGGCCTCTCCCCCAACTGGACCACCGACACCGAGACCCTCTCGCGCAACGGAGAACTTCGGCGCGCTGCGCTCCGCGGCGAGATCATCTGCGTCGAGGACCTGCTCCACGACCCGCGCATCGAGGCCCGCGACCGCATCCAGAGCGAGGGGCTGGTCAGCCTCATCTCCACCGGCCTGCGCGACCAGGGCACGCCCATCGGCCTCATCCGCCTCTACACCCGGCGTTCGCGCGTGTTCTCGCCGTCGGAGGGCGAACTGCTCCGGGCGATCGCCGAGCACGCCGCGACGGCCGTCACCACCGCTCGCCTGCGCAGGCTGCGCGAGCAGGACGAGGCGATGAAGCGGCAGGTGCGCCTGGCTGCGAGCGTCCAGCGCCGGATGCTGCCGCGGACCACGCCCAACGTCCCGCCCTTCGAGGTCGCGGCCCACTACGCGCCGTCGTTCGAGTTGGGCGGGGACTTCTACGACTTCCTGGAACTCGGCGGGCACCTGGGGGTGCTGGTGGGGGATGTCGCGGGCAAGGGCGTGCCGGCGGCGCTGCTGATGTCGAGCGTGCGGGCGAGCCTGCGAGCGCACGCGCAGGACGTCTACCACATCGGCGATGTACTCAAGCGTGTCAATCGCGCGCTGGTGCGTGACACGCTCGACAACGAGTTTGTCACGATGTGGTACGGCGTTGCCGATCCGGTGTCGCTCCGGCTGACGTACTGCGCTGCCGGGCACGACTGGCCTCTGCTGGTCCGCGTGCCGCGGGACCGGCCTGTCGAGGACCGCGACTGCCAGCGGCTGACGGCCGACGGCATGGCGCTGGGCATCGACCCCACTCAGGAGTACCCCCTGGGCGTCTTCCAACTGCACGCTCGGGACGTGATCGTCGCGTGGACGGACGGTTTGCACGACGCGGTTGACTTTGAGGGCCGCAAGTTCGGCGGCACGCGCGTCCGGCGAGCGCTGCTGGAGTTGCTTGAGCGCGAACCGGGGGCGAGCGCTGCACGAATTGTCGATCACATCCTCGCGAGCGTCCGCCAGTTCAGCGGCCTGGCCGGGCGCACGGATGACATCACGGTGGTGGTGCTGCGGGTGATGGAGCGGTGAGCCGCTGGACACGGACCTCGGAGCGTCCGGTTACACTGCGCATCCATGCCCGAGTCCGCCTCCAACCTCGACCACCTCTGCGACCTCATCCGCGCGCAGCACGCGTGCATCCATCTGCCGACCTTCGAGGAGGAGTACGCGCTCCAACTGGTGCGGGATGCCGCGATCCGTTTGCGGCGAGGGGCGTGGACATGGTCCATCATCCGCGGCGTGTCCGACGCCCTGCTCGCCGGCTCGCCGGTTGAATCCGCAACCGAGAACCCGGTCATCGGCCTGGCGCGCATGGCCCACATCGCCGAGGCCAACGACCCCAGCGCCGGGATGGGCGGCAACCACACAGGTCCGATCTTCGCCGCGCTCGACCTTGCGCCGCATCTCTCTGATGATCGCACGCTGCGCCTGGCCCGCGAGGTGCTGCCGCGCCTGCACCGGCACGGCGCGACGCTGATCCTCATCGACCACTGCCAGGAACTCCCGCCGGCCCTGGCGGCGGAGGCGACGCGCCTGGACCTGGCGCTGCCGACGCGCGACGAGTTGCACGACATCGTCAAGTCCACGCTCCAGTGGGCCCACCGCGGCTCGCCCATCAAGGTCAGTCTGTCTCGGCGCGATCTCGACACGTTCCTCCGCAATCTTGCGGGGCTCACCCGTCGCCAGGCCCGCCAGGTGGTTCTCGATGCCGTTTCAGTCGATCGCAAGTTCGAGGCGCAGGACCTCAACGGGGCGCTCGCACTCAAGCGCCGCGCCGTCACCGCCGGCGGCCTGCTCGAGTATGTCAAGAGCCTCGACGACCTGTCGCGCATCGGGGGGATGAAGCGGCTCAAGGCGTGGCTGGCGGAGCGCGAGCAGGCGTTCGAGCCCGAGGCCGCGGCGAAGGGGCTTGTCCCGCCGCGGGGCGTGCTGATGCTCGGGGTGCAGGGCGCGGGCAAGAGTCTGTGCGCCAAGGCCATTGCCACCGCCTGGCAGCGGCCGCTGCTGCGGATGGATGTCGGCTGTCTCTACGACCGCTTCATCGGCGAATCGGAACGCCGCCTGCGCGAGGCGCTGCGCCAGGCCGAGGCCATGGCCCCCATTGTCCTGTGGATCGACGAGATCGAGAAGGCCTTCGCCGGCGCGGCCAGCACGTCCACCGATGGTGGACTGTCGCGCCGGATGTTCGGCGCGCTGCTCACCTGGATGCAGGAGCACAAGGCCCCGGTTTTCCTGGTCGCGACGGCCAACGACATCGAGGCCCTGCCGCCGGAACTTCTGCGCAAGGGCCGCTTCGACGAGATCTTCTTTGTGGACCTTCCCGGCGAGGAGGCACGCGGGCAGATCGTCCGCATCCACCTGACCAAGCGGAGGCAGGATGAGGGCGCGTTCGATGTCGCGCAGATTGTCGTCGCGACCGAGGGGTACTCGGGCGCGGAGATCGAGCAGGCGATCATCGCCGGGCTGTACCGTGCCGCGGCCGCGGGCCAGCCGCTTTCCACGCAGATGGTTGTTGAAGCGGCTCGCAACTCTCCGCCGCTGTCGGTGACGATGCGCGAGCGCGTCGATGCCCTGCGTGCGTGGGCGAGGGGGCGCTGCGTCCCGGCGGATTGACTCACGCCGCGGTCGGGCGATGATCGTCGTCGCTGGGCGGGCTGGGGAACTTGTAGGCGTTGTCGATACCGGCGCGCAGGCGGTTGACGCGGGCCTGCATCGCCTCGAGCGTGAGTTCGACCTGCTGCACCAGTTGGGGTGTGCGGACGGTGCCGTCCTCGCTGGTCAGGCTCAGCGGCGGCGGGCGCAGGTGTCCCTGGTTGCCCGAGGTTTCATCAGGCTCGATGCGCCCGGCGAGCAGGGTCTGCCGCTGCGACCGGCCCAGTTCACGCTTTGCCTCCGGGATCGTCGGGAACCGGAAACTCGCGGGGATGTCGTCGGCGCGGCTTGGGCTGGGAGAAGTGGTGAGGGCAGGAATCTCGCGGTGCAGTTTGAGTTTCGTTGTGGCCATCGTCGAACTCCTGCTACAACGATCGGTCCCACGGTCGCCGGGATGAAGCGACCCTCACTCCGGGACAGCGGCAACGCCCGCGGAAGGCGCACAGATCGCGCAGGTTGTGTCCGAGAACACTGAACCTTGGTCCTGAGTCTTGAGTCCTAGGTCCTGAGTCCTTCTGTGCGGTTTATTCGGAGGGGACGGGCGGGGCGGGCGAGGGGGGGCCGCCGACCCGCGACTCGGTCCCCGCGAGCGTCCGCGCGATGTTGGCCCGGTGCTTCCAAACCACGACCGCCGCGAGCACACACGCTACCGCAACGAAGGGCCACACGGTGGCGTAGTCAACTCGCTCGCGCCCCGTGGCGGCCGCGATCACCACCTGCTGCGCGAGGACCAGCACTGGCAGGCACACAGCGGCGATCACGGATGAGATGCCCACCATCCGTGTGATCCGCACGGTGATGAGCCAGACCAGCAGCGCGCCGATCGCGGCAAATGTCAGCACAGGCCACACGCCCAGCAGCGCGCCAAAGCCCGTCGCCACGCCCTTGCCGCCCTTGAACCTGAGCCAGATGGGGAACATGTGCCCCACCACCGTCGCGGCCATCGCGCCCAGCCAGATCGCCAGGGCAACTGAGACTTCGCCGGTGCTTGTCGCCGTCGGCGTGTGTGTGGCGCCATCGCCAAAGCGCACCAGCCCCAGCCACCAGCCCGCGCCCAGCGTCGGCAGCAGCCCCTTGAGCACGTCGAGCACAAAGCACAGCGCCCCCAGTTTTCGGCCCAGCACGCGCCCGACGTTGGTCGCGCCGATGTTCCCTGAGCCGTGCGCGCGAATATCGACGCCGCGACCGCGCGCGATGAGCACGCCGAACGGGATCGACCCGGCGAGGTAGGCGGCGAGGATGAGGATAGTTCCTGTCATCGAACATATGTGCCGAATATGCCGCGGCAGCCGATCCTGATAAAGTGATGATGTGATAAAGTGAAGGGGTGATGGTACGACGCGTCCCGATTCCGATCACTTCATCACTTCATCACCCACTCACTTCATCACCCACTCACTTCATCATCTCTTCGCCGGTAGCCCGGCCGCGCGCTCCGCCATCGTCTCGCACAAACTCCGCCACACCGTCTCGGGGTCCTTGCCCGCGTCGATCACGGCGTAGCGCGACGGGTCGCCCCTGGCCAGGTCGAGGTAGCCCTGCCGCACCTTGCGGTGGAAGGCAGCGCCCTTGGCCTCCATGCGGTCCAGGAGCGGGGAGAGCCGCCTGCCCGCGGCGGCCTCATCAAGGTCGAAGACGACGATCAGGTCGGGCTGGAGATTCTGGGTGGCGACGCGCGCGACCGCGGAAATGTCGCTCCCGGGCATTCCGCCCGCCGCGCCCTGGTAGGCGAGCGTGCTGGCGACGAAGCGGTCGGCCAGGACCAGTTCGCCGGCCTTGAGAGCGGGACGGATGCGCTTCTCTACCAACTCGGCGCGGCTGGCCATGTACAGCAGCATCTCGCAGCGCAGGGACATATCCATCCCCGGCTGCACGCGGGCCAGCAACGCCTCTCGGATCTTCTCGCCCACCGGCGTGCCACCGGGTTCGCGCACCTCGCAGATCGGAAGGCCCGCGGCCTTGGCGGCATCGGCAAGGCGTCGGAACTGTGTGCTCTTGCCCGAGCCGTCCGGACCCTCGAAGACCACGAACCGCGCGCGGTACTTCGGCAGCCACGGGAGGCTGTCGTGCGGGGCCTGGGGGACGGGCTGAACTGAAGAAGAACTCGACACGGGTGAGTCCTCTGCGGGGTGGCGGCGGCGAACACGAACCGGGGCGCGAGTGTAGCGGGAGACGCCCTCGGGTGGAGGCACTGGCGCAAGCCTGGGCGCTCCGCGGCGTGTGCCGACGAAAAAACCCAGCGACTGCAGTCGCTGGGTTCTTGGGGGGTGAACATGGAACTCGTGGGAGGGTTCAGTCCTCGGGCACATGGTCGCTGGTCACGACCTCGCGGAACCGCTGGCGGAGTTTCCTGGTGATCGGGCCCTCGCCCTCGGAGATGCGGAACTCGCGGGTGATTTTTTTGCCGTCGTGCTGGTCGATCTGGGTGACGCTGATGATCTCCGCCGCGGAGCCGGTGAGGAAGACCTCGTCGCCGTCGAGAACGTCCTCGAGGCGCATCCGCTTCTCCAGGCACCGCACGCCGATGTCCTTGCACAGGGTCTTGACGACAAACTCGCGGGTGATCCCCTCGAGCATGCCGTCCTCGGGAGGGGGCGTGTAGACCTTGCCGCCCTTGACGACAAAGACGTTGTCGCCCGATCCCTCGGTGACATAGCCGTCGGTATTGAGCATGATGACCTCGTGGCAGTCGAAGTCGATCGACTCGCACTTGGCCAGGATGTTGTTGAGGTAGTTGAGGCTCTTGATGCGCGGGTCGAGGCAGGCGATGGGCGTCTTGGGCCGGTTGGCGACGACGACGCGCATCCCCTTCTCGTACATGTCCGGCGGGAAGAGCGAGATCTGGTCGGCGATGCAGATGACCCCGGGTGTGGGGCAGCGGCGAGGGTCCAGCCCCAGCGTGCCGACGCCGCGCGTGACCAGCAGGCGGATGTAGCCGTCGGTGATGCCGTTGGCCTCGATGCAGGCGCGCTGCACGCCGACCATCTGCTCCCTGGAGATCGGGATCTTCATGCGGATCGACTCGGCGGACTTCCACAGCCGCTCGATGTGCCGCATGCACTTGAAGATCCGGCCCTTGTAGACACGGATGCCCTCGAACACGCCGTCGCCGTAGAGCAGGCCGTGGTCGTAGACGTTCACCGTCGCCTGGCTCTTGGGGACCATGCGGCCGTTGACATAGACCAGCGGCTTGTCGGTGTAGAACGTCGGGTTGTTCCACAACTCGGGCGCGGGGAGACCGTGTTTCTCCTGCAGGTGCGCCAGGGATTGCGCCTGCGCGCCGTTGGCGTGAGAGCCGTTGGTCGTGCTGGTGGGTCCGGGCTTGCTGGAGACCTGGGTCATGGTCTTCCCTCCTTGTTGGCCGCTGTGGCCCTTGTGCATCGGCGTTCCCGTTGCCCGGCTCCGCGAGCCGGGGTGGGGGGCGGGGCGGGCCGCCCGAGTCCTGTGCCGCAGCGGGGGTTATTGGCCGTTCCGCGGCGGTCGCGGCCATGATACGCGAGGATACGCGACGGTACGCCGACCCGCAGGCTCGGTGCATGGGGTGCATGGGGTACGCCGCGGAAC
>CAYMWG010000058.1:0-12648 GCA_964393765.1 uncultured Phycisphaeraceae bacterium | reverse complement strand
CCCCCGCTGCGATCGGCGCGAGGTGCAAAAAAGAAACCGACCGTCAGGGACGGTCGGTGGCAAGGCAGAATGAATCTTGAAACTCAGGTCTTACTTCATGATCTCTTCGCGGGCAGGCGGACGCGTCGGCGCATCCGTGTTGATCTCGGGCGTCGTCGTGAAGTTGGAGGCCGCACCCGTCTTCCGCTGGCCCAGGAAGATCTCCACGCGCCGGTTCTGCGGCGTGTTGCCCGAGCCAGTGTTCTGCACGAGCGGGTCGAACTCGCCCCGGCCCGCGATCTCGAACCGCTGCGGCGCGACGCTCTGATCGACCAGTTCGTTCCGCACCGAAATCGACCGGAACGCCGACAACTGGAGGTTGGTCTTGAACGGACGGCCCGCCATCTCCCGCACTCGCTGCGTGTCGGTGTGGCCCACGACGCGCACCTCGTAGTTGGCCGCAGCGCCGTTGAGGATCTGGGCGAGCCTGCTCATCGCGCCCTTCACGCTCTCGTTGAGTTGGTCGGAGCCCGAGGCGAAGGTCAGGTCGCTCTTGAATCGGAGCATGCCGCGCGACGCGTCGTACTCAAGGATGTCGCCGAACTGCGATGCAAGTTCCTGAAGCGCGGAATCGGTGTTCGAGTCGAGGCTGCCAAATCGCAGATCCCCGAAGCGGGCATTGAGCGCGGCAATCTGCGCATCCATGTCGCCGCGGCCGGCCTTCAGATCGGCGAGCAGGCGGGCCTGCTCCTCGAACATCTGGTTCCGCCGCGCCAGTTCCGATTGGAGTTGCTGGTTGAGAGTGTTGAGCGACTCGTTCTGCGCGAGCAGGGCCGCGTTGCGGTCCGTGAGCGCGCGGTTCGCCTCGACAAGGTTGTTCGTCCCGGCGTTGCACCCGCCAAGGACTGCCGCGCCCAGTGCCACGACCAGCACCGCGCTGCTGCGCGCCAGACGCCTCATGTTCCATCCGTTCATTCCAGGACTCCCTTCACTTGGTTGACCACTTGTTCCCCGGGGGGGCGGGGGACCCGATTCGAGCGGCCACAGCATACTCTCCCGCTGCGTACACGTCCGCGCTGTTTCTACCGCAATCTTCGGGACAGGATCGCGAAGTCCATGAATCCTCGTGAGTTACGCTCTGCGGCGCAACTTTCGCCGATCCGCCTGAACGCCGCCGGCGCACAGGATGCCCTCGGCCACTGCTTCGCGCCCGTCTCGCTGCTCATAGATGCACGGGGAGCGGGCTCCCGTCCGCTTCTCACGGCAATCGGCTCTCCTCAGGACATCGACCGCGATACGCGATCACGCGAGGTCCCGATTTTCGATCTTCCCCGCACGATCCTCCTCCCTGCCTTCGTCAACGCCCACACCCACCTGGACCTGACGCACCTGGGGCCGCGCCCGCACGACCCCGGCCGGGGGTTCACGCCATGGGTGGACATGATCCGCACCGAACGCGCGACCGACGATGACGCCGTGCGGGCATCCGTCCGCCGCGGCATCGAACTCTCCCTTGCTGCGGGCGTCGTGTCCGTGGGCGACATTGCCGGTGCCCTGCGGACCACCCCTCCTACCGCCCGCGCGAGCCTCACGCCGTGGCGGACAATGCTCGAACTCGGAATGAGCGGCGTGTCGTTCGTCGAGTTCTTCGCCATCGGCACCGGGCGGGACCGGTTCAAGCAGTGGTTGCCCGCGCTGCTCGAGACAGTTGGTGGTCCGGCACTCCGTGCCGGATCCGGATGGTCGGCCAGAATCGGCCTCCAGCCCCACGCCCCCAACACCGTCTGTCTCGCGGCCTATCAATGGGCCTGCCAGCAGGCCGCGACCCGCTCGCTCCCGCTGTGTACGCACCTCGCCGAATCACCGGAGGAACGTCAGTTCGTCGCCCGGGCCCAGGGCCCTATGCGCGAACTTCTAGAACGCCTCGGACTCTGGGATGAATCGATTGCCGCGGAGATGGGTCGGGGATTGAGTCCCGTCGAGCATCTCGCGCCCACGCTCGCGCACGCCGCGCCCATCCTGGCCCACGTCAACGATGCTTCCGATGCCGACATCGCGCTGCTCGCACAGTCGCGCGCGACGGTGGCCTACTGCCCGCGCGCATCGGAATACTTTGGTGCGGAGCGCACCTTCGGCCCCCACCGCTACCGCGACATGCTCGCCGCGGGCATCAACGTCGCGCTCGGGACCGACTCGATCGTCAACCTGTCCGCCGCCGCCGCGCTCACACCGGCGGATGGCGGGACGGGCATGAGCATCCTCGAAGAGATGCGACTTCTGCGGAAACGAGATCGCGCGGACCCGGTCACCCTCCTGCGGATGGGGACCGTCAGTGGCGCGGGGGCCTTGAACCTCAACGAGGAAGCGTTTGCGTTCTCCGTTGGAACGCGACTCGCTGGGGTTGTCGGCGTGGACTGCGCGAGCGGCAAAGAACATTCCCGCACCAATCTCGTTCAAGTTGTACTCGATTGCTCGTGTCCGTCTTACTTGCTGTTGGGATGAACTCCTTCCTGTCTGACAGGAACTCGGCCGATCTGACGATCGATCAAGCGCCCATATAGTTCGGCCAGAGGCCACCGGACGTTCGAGGCACCCCTGTTGACACATTGTTTGGTTTATGATAGCATTTCTCTCCCAACCTCGTTTTAGATGCGTCCCTCGGCTCTCCGAGCGTTCTGTCACCTCCCAGGGGGAAACAAGATGAGCGCGAAGTGGGTCCGCTCAAAGAAGTGGGATGATCAGCACCTGACCGGCGTGCTCACGCCCTTAAGGTGGCTCCTTCGCGCGTTCAGTTCCATCCCCTTGGCGGTCTGCCTGCTCGTGCTGGTCGCCTTCTACGGAATACTCGCGAGCGTGCCCCTCGGGATCATCGCGCTTTCCGCGACGTGGGCTTTGTACGCCGCCACCCTTGTGCTCGCCGTCGTACTCGGAGCGGGCGTACCGGTCTGGCTGGGAGGGCGCGGCCTGCACCGCGCGGGCATCGGCCCCGCTCCCCGCTTCGTCATCTCCCTCCTCCTGCTCATCGGGCTGGCGGTCGCGGCTGCCGCGGCGTGGTACCTCTTCCTGTGGCCCCTCCTCCACTACCGCCCGGCAACGCTTGGGGAGGGTGGCGAATGGCACGGCATCCGGTTCTTCGGCGACTTCATCGATCGCTACCAGAGCGTGCAGTTCCGCCGTCTGCCGATGATTGAGATGTCCGAACTCGAGTTCTACGCGTGGTGGCCGCTGCGGCTGGTGCTCGTGTTGTTCGTCATCGACATGGTCGTCACCACCATGCGCCGCATTGAGTTCACGTTCGTGAACATCGGCGTTCTCACGGTTCATTCCGGGATCGTCACGCTCGCCCTCGGCAGCGCGGTCTACGGCACGCTCAAGCAGGAAGGCGACATGCTCCTGCAGGCCGGTCCTCCCGACAGCACCGGCGAGCCCACACCCGGCAGCGCCGAGCGCGGGTTCTACGACAATACCCGCATCGCGATCTGGGCCCAGCAGTCTCCCGTCCCCGACGGCAGCCCGGGCGGCTGGGAACAGCGGCCCCTCGATTGGCTCCCGCGCTACCACGACTACAACCTTGCCGCGGCCGGTCCCGGCACCAACGGCTTTGAGCAGCACCCCGCGCTGCGCGACCTCGGCCCCGTCTCGATCGACGCGCCCATCGCAACGCCTGACATGGCGCAGCGCGCGGTCGCCGACGACCTGACCTTCCGTGTCGTGGGGTATTCGCCCTACGCAACACTCACCGCTCGCTGGGTGGTCCCGCCGGACGGCCGACCGTCCGCGACCGACGGCCCGGCGACCTCGGGCGGCACGCGCATGCGCGAGGTCGAAGCGTTTCTGACCGTCCCCGATGCCCAAGGCGGCTCGGACACGCGTCCGCAGAAAACCTACCGATTCCTGCCGGATTTCGCCGCGCAGCGCGCCGAGGTGCTCGACGTCTTTGGTGTCGAGTACACCCGCGGCATGGACCCGCGCCGGTGGAGCGAACTCACCACGCTTCTCCCGCGAGGCACACAGCACGCACTTGTGGTCGAGCATCCGGGCACCGGCTTCCGCTCGATCTACCCGGTAAAAGTCGGCCAGCGCCTCAGCGTCGGCGATACCGGGTTCGAGCTCGAAGTCCGCTCACTCGACGCCGCGCCGCCGTTCCCCATCATCACCCGCGGCTATCAGGGCGCAACCTCCAGCGTTGCGGTTGTGCGCGTTGTTCCGCCGCAGCCGACCGAAGCAGACGGCGCGAAGCCCGTTGCATTTGACCGCTGGGTCTACCACCGCTACCCGGAGATCAGCCAGGACCTGCTCGATCAACTGAACGAGCGCGGCATGCCCGTGCGGCGCGATGCCGATCCGGCGCTGAAGATCACTTACATCGACGCGTCGATCCTACAGGTGTACCTCGACGAGCGCGTCGCGGGAGAAGGCGTTGGGAGCGTGCGCGCGATCGTCCGCTTCCCCGGCGGCGAGGCAACGGTGACCGAGAGCCTCCGGCCCGGCGACCTCCTCCAGGTCGCGCCCTCTCTGCGCCTGAAACTTGGCCTGCGCTCCGACAACGCCTCGCTCGTCGAAGCGCCGCTCGCGGTCCCGCCCGAGGAGCAGGCCAAGGCCGACATCGGCACGCACAAGCGCGCGGCGGTCGCGGTGCAGGTCGGCCTCTCCAGCGATGCTTCCTTCGAGCGCATCGTGTGGCTCCCGTTCACGCAGTACATGGGCATCGGGAGCGAGACCGAGCGCTCGGTGGACCTGCCCGATGGCCGGCGCGTGACGCTCGCCTTCGGGCGCGTCTGGCATCAGTTGCCCTTCGAGGTCCGCCTGACGAAGTTCCACATGGACCCCTACCCGCACAGCGATACGCCGCGGGACTACCGGTCGGATGTGCTGGTGATGAGCAGGTGGGGAGGGGTGTACCAGGACCGCGAGCGCAAGACGAGTTTGAATGAGCCGCTGCTGGTGCGCGTGCCGTTCATCCCGCGCGACGATGTTCCGGCCCCGGTCAACTGGGCGGGACGGCTGTGGAGCCTCATCATCCCCAACCAGTACAAGTTCGCGCAGGCCGGTTGGGATGCGCAGGGCTGGCGCGAGAGCAAGGCGCGCGCTGAGGCCGGGCAGGGTCCCAAGCCGCACGCGCGCTTCACGATCCTGGGTGTGGGCAACAATCCCGGCATCTACGTCATCGCCGCGGGCGCGATCATGATGAGCGTGGGCATCCCGTGGGCGTTCTATGTCAAGCCCGCCATCCTGCGGTACCGCAAAGGGAAGATCCAGCGGAAACTGGGCGCGGGCGGCAAGGCGGGTCCACAGCGGGCACCCAGCGGACACCAAGAACACAAAGCCGATGGGGCGGTGGAGGGAGCACAGATATGAAAACATCCTTTTCAAGACTGATCGCCGGATTGGTCGCACTGGCGTGGTGCGGCGCGGCGTTCGCGCAGACTGCTCCCGATGGCAACGCGCACCCGCAGACACAGTCGATCTCCGAATCGGCGGTCGCTGAGACCAACCCCTTCGGCGAACCCGTCTCGCAGACCGTTGACACCGATGCCAAGCGCGTGTTCGCCGCGGCGGTGGACCTGCGCCCGCTGCGCGACCTGGCGGTCTTCCACAACGGGCGCATCAAGATCGCGGACACGCTCGCACGCGAGACCGTGCAGGAAATCCTGGGCCGACGCGACTTCGTGGACTTCAAGATCGATCCTGCCGGCAGGGGCGACAAGCACCACTACGACCCGCTGTTCACATTCATCGACATCATCATCGATCCGGCGTACTACCTCGACAAGCCTTTGATACATGTCGAGTACCTGCCGCTGCGCGAGGCGTTCCTCGACAAGATGTACACGGACAAGACGGAGATTGACTGGTGGAAGCGCCTGGGCCGCCTGAAGCCCGGCGAACTGATGCTCGCCTGGCAGGAAGTCGGTCCCACTCTGCCGATGGAGGCGCCCACGCAGCGGGCCCTCAGCCAGACCCGCGGCTCGTTCTCGCTCTATCAGGACTCTTGGCGGAACCTGCTCATGGTCGCGCCCGAGACCGCGGATGTGCAGTGGCACCACCTGTCCGAGCAGCCCGCCGATGCCCCCGTCTCGGTCGCCGCCGTCGCGCTCGGACAGGCCTGGCGCGCAGGCGATGCACCCAAGGCGAGCGAGGCCATCCGGACGCTCGCGGCGGAAGTGCAGAAGATCAACGCGCACAACTACCCCGCGGGGCGGAGGTCGCTGGAGGCCGCGTACAACCGAGTCAACGCCTTCGAGTGGGGGTACTGGCTCTACGCCCTCTCGCTGCTCCTGCTTTTGCTGGCCTTCGGCACCGGGCGGAAGTGGCTGGCGGTCGCGGGCGTCGCCGCGCTCCTCTCCGCCGTGGGCATGCACGGCTTCGGGTTCGTCGCCCGCTGCATCATCGCCGAGCGCTTCGCCATCCAGAACCAGTACGAGTCGATGACCGGGCTGAGTCTGTTCGGCGCGGTGGTGGGCACGGCGATCATGCTCGTGCGCCGGCAGTGGCTCTTTGGCGCGGCGGCCGCTGGCGTCGGGTTCATGGTCCTGCTCACCGCGACGCAGACCGGAATCCCCGGCGTGAGCGTGGAGCGCGAGGCCGCGATCCTCAACACCAGCGTCCTGCTGAAGTACCACGTCACGACCGTGCTGGTGAGTTACTCGCTCATCTCGCTGGGGCTCATGGTCAGCCTGTTCTATCTCGGCACGCACTACAGCGCACGCCTCCGGGCGAGAGTTGTCGGGACCCAGACTCCAGCGCTGGCGCTCGGCGAATCGCAGGCTCCTATGTCCGCCGCAGCGCTCGGGCTTGAGGAGGGCGAGCCTGTGGGCACCGCGCGCGTCCTGTCGGACCTCGACAAGTCGCAGATGATCATCCTGCAACTGGCCTTCTGGACCCTGGGCGTGGGCATCCTGCTGGGGGCGTGGTGGGCCGACCATTCCTGGGGGCGCTGGTGGGCCTTTGACCCCAAGGAACTCTGGGCCCTTGTCACCTGGATCTGCTACTTCATCGTCATCCACCTCCGCCTCACCGGCATGAAGAACCGCGGCCTCGTCACCGCATGGATGAGCGTCGTCGGCTTCATCGTCATGCTCTGGACCTACTTCGGCGTGAACCTCCTGCTCCCGGGCCTGCACGCGTACGCGTGAGCGGGGGAGAAAGCAGAAAGCAGAGAGCAGAATGCGGGAATAGGTCCTATGAGACCTACGCGACCCATGAGAACCCGCTTGACGCGATCCTCCTTTGCGACCGATCCCGAATCGCTTGCGCGTAAGTTGCTCGGCTCGGCCTTGGTCCGCACGCTCGACGATGGCCGGGTGATCCGCCTGATGATTTCCGAGACCGAGGCGTACCTGGGCGTCGAGGACCGCGCTGCGCACTCCTTCGGCGGCCGGCGCACCCCCAGGACCGAGCCGATGTTCGGCAGGCCCGGCACCTCCTACGTCTATTTCACCTACGGCATGCACCACTGCCTCAACGTCGTGTGCGGCAAACTGGGCGAGCCGGTTGCCGTGCTCCTGCGGGGCGGGATCGCCGTGGAAGGGCTCGCCGCAGCCATCTCCAACCGCAAGTGGACCCCGGAGCAGCACGCCACCCGCGCGCGAACGCTCGCCGATGGGCCGGGCAAACTCTGCAGCGCGCTGGCGATCGACCGGTCCCTCAACGCCATCGACCTGACCGCCGACCCGCGCCTTCATGTTGAGTGCGACAGCGGCGGCACGGTCCCGGAGGAGTGGGTTTCATGTACCCCGAGGATCGGCGTCGCCTACGCCAAGGAGTGGGCGGAGCGGCCCCTGAGATATTTTTTCGATCCACGCCGCCTTTCGGTCGATCAATCAGGTGTCAATGTGGGCAATCCTTCCATTGATTCTGCTGGCAGGGCTCGCCGCGTCACGCGGCGGCGTGCGTAGCATTTGCCCCCCATGTGTGAAGGCCCACCGCCGGGTCCACACCCCGGAGTGCGTTGACGTGAATGGACTTTCGCAACTGGATTGGAGCGCGATCCGCGAGCGCGGCGCACGTTTTCCTGAAGAGGCGTACCAGTTTGTCAGGGAAGGCCTGGTGTACACCGCCAAACTCTTCCACGGCGAGCCGCGGCGCGCAGGAGCAGACGCAACCGATGAGCGCCGGCACGTCAGCGGGCAGCAACTCTGCGCGGGCCTGAAGAAACTCGCGACCGAACGGTACGGCATGCTCGCTCGCACCGTCCTGCACAAGTGGGGCGTGCGCCGCACCGACGACTTCGGCGTGATCGTGTTCACGCTCATCGACCGCTCTGAGTTGCGCCAAGGCGAGCGGGACAGTTTCCTCGACTTCAAGGGCGTGTACGACTTCGATGAGGCGTTCAGCGACACGAGCGCGTGAGATCGCTCACGCCGGCGTGTTGCGCCCAGCCTGTCGCGGCGCAAGGGCGAACACCAGCCCGCCCGCGAAACCCAGAAGCCCGATCATCGATACCGGCAGCGCCCACCCGAGCGTCTCAAACTTGAGCGCGGTGTCGTCGAACCGGTACTTGGGCATGTTGAGTTTGGGGATGGCGTGCATCGCCGCGAAGTACGCGAGCGTCCGAGGCCTCAGCGGGTCGATCTCCCTCAGCGGGTTTGCCGTGTCCTCCGCGAGCCGCTTCTCCGCCCGTTCCGATCGCGGCCAGCGCCGGCGAGAGGTCGCCACCTCGCCACCCAACTTCAACTCATAAAAATCAAACACCCAGTCGTCCCGCCGGACGCTGCCCCAGGTCTCAGGGTCAAAGCCGTCGGGTGTGCGGCGCGAGATGATGAGCAGTTGCTCGGTCCCCGGGATGGCCTGTGTGTTTCCCGCGGCGTCCCGCCCGACCTCGTTCACGGCCATCGGCTTCACCCACTCGTCGTAGAGCCCGAGCGTCGGGACGTTGAAGGCCGCGGGCTTCTTGACGGGGATCATCGTCGCCTTGCCCGCGTAATCGAGCCTCAGGAACGACTCGTAGGCCGCGCGACCACCACTCTCACCGGGCACATCCGTGAGCGTGAACTCAGGGAACGCGCCGACCTGCACACGCCTGGTGTCGAACAACGCGGCATGGAAGTTGTGCAGGCCCGCATCGCGGTTGAAGGCGCGGATGCGGCTCGTGAGCGGGTAGAGCGCGCCGATGAACGCCGCGGCGGAGAGCAGTGTGACAAGCCAGACGTTTCGGCGCGAGCGTTCCATTGCGGTTGTCTCTCACGACCGGCACGGAGTGCCGGCCAACCAAAGCCGGTCCCCAGAAAATCAATGGGCCGGGCCTTCGCCGTGCGCCGCTTCGTCGGTCGCCGCACCCGGCGCACCGGGCGCGGTCCCGGGGACAAGACCGGTCGAGACGGTGATCGGGCGCGATCGCTGGGCACTGCTCCCGCCGTGGAGCGGGCCGTCCGGCACATAGCCCATGTCCGTGATAGAGAGACGCGCGTCGTGCCTGTGGTGGGCGTGGTGCGGGTCGTATGTGCCGTTGGACTTGGCGGCATCCTCCGCCCACTGCGTGATCGTCTTGTTGTCGGTGTGCTTCAACCCAGTGCCGCCCGGGATGATGTACTGCTGCTTGAAAGGGTCGAGCGTGCCGCGGTTGCCGAGGTCGAGCACGGTGAAGCCCATGAAGAACCCGACCGTGAGGAACGTGAACACCATAATCATGGTGTTGAGAGGGTTATCGTACTTGAGTTGCATGAAGAACATCACGACGATGACCGTCTTGACCGCTGCGATCGACAGGGCGACAAAGACGTTGATCGCCTGTGGGATCTCGACGTTGAAGGTCTGCGAGATGAACACCTCGGCCTTGGCCGCGCCGACGGTCAGCAACGTGAAGAACAACAGCAGGAGCAGCACGGTGCGCAGCGTGGCGACCGAGACGATGACGTGCCCATGGTCCTTGTGGCCGTGGGCGTCGAAATGCTCGGCGTGTGCTGGGGCGTGAGGATGGGCGTGCGGGGTCATAAAGAAGTCCTGAATGCTTGGTCCTGAGTCCTGAGTCTCGATCCCTTGTTCCCCGTCCCTCACCGCCTCTAGTGGATCAGATACAGCATCGGGAACAGGAAAATCCAGACGATGTCGACGATGTGCCAGTAAAGCCCCACACCCTCGACAGCGTTGTAGTGGCCCGGGCCGAAGTGCTGCTTCCTGGAGCGCACATACAGCCATGCGAACAGGGCCATGCCGACGATGACGTGCGAGGCGTGGATGCCCGTTGCGCCCCAGTAGATGGCCCACCAAAGCGGCTCGAAGGGGACATCGGCCGAGTACGGGTAACTATAGAACTTGCCGGGCAAGAGGCCCTCGTTGTACTTCTTCCAGTACTCGAAAATGAACTTGATGAGCAGGAAGGCGAGCCCGGCGAAGAACGTGAAGACGAGATTAATGCGGAGCCACTTCTGGTTGCCCGTCTGGGCGTGCCGGACCGCCGCGGCCACGGTGTAGGACGACAGGAGAAGCACGAAGGTGTTCAGGAGGCCCCACTTGACTTCGAGGTGCGAGGAGCCGGAGAGGAACGCCTCGGGGTGCATCATCCGGAAGACCGCGTAGGCGACGAACATGCCCGAGAAGAGGAGCACCTCGGTTCCGAGGAAGAGCCACACGCCCATCTTGACGGCGTCGAACTCGTGCTCGCGGTCAACGAAGTGGTGCGCGGCGTGGTAGCGCTCGTGGTAGGGCCGGTCGTCGCTTGACGGTCCGGGCGGGTGCGCGCCGTGCTTGCCGAGGTCGATGGTTGCCATGGTGGGGCTCAAAGAAGAAGGCTTCACCGCAGAGACGCTGAGGACGCAGAAGGGATCAAGGCATCTGATTGGACTCCGCGGGGTCTGCGCCTCCGCGGTGAATCATCCTGATCAATGGTGCTTGGAGCCCGGCGCGGCGGGGCGCGGGAGGACGTAATCGCCCGGGACTGTCTGGGCGGGGAGAACCGTGTCGTAGTCGTAGGGCCCATGCGTGACAACGGGCTCGTGCTCGAAGTTGTGCTCAATGGGCGGGCTGGCGGCGTGCGTCCACTCGAGCGTCAGCGCGCCCCACGGGTTGGGCGGGGCCTTGCGCCCATTGACGAGCGAGGCAATGAACGTGAACAGGTGGACGAACATGCCCAGGGCGAGCACCCACGAGCCGATGGTCGAGAACTGGTGCCAGAACTCATACTCGGGGACGTAACTGGCGTAGCGGCGCGGCATGCCGCGCGAGCCCATGAAGAACTGCGGGAAGAAGGTCGAGTTGAAGCCGACGAAGACGAGGAACCAGCCGATGCGCCCCGCGGTCTCGTTGTACATCTTGCCCGTCATCTTGGGCCACCAATAGTGGATGCCGCCGATGAACGCGATGATGGTGCCGCCCATCATCACATAGTGGAAGTGCGCGACGATGAAGTATGTGTCGTGCAGGTGCAGGTCCACCGCCAGCGCGCCCAGGAACAGGCCGGTCAGGCCGCCGATCGAGAACAGGAACAGGAAAGCCAGCGCGTACAGGTTCCAGGTCGTGAGAACGATCGAGCCCTTGTAGAGCGTCGAGACCCAGTTGAAGATCTTGACCGCCGAGGGGATGGCGACGAGAAAGGTCAGCGCGCTGAACACCACCGCGGCGACCTCGCCCTGGCTCGTGAACATGTGGTGGCCCCACACGATGAACGAGATGCCCGCAATCGCCAGCGTGCTGAACGCCACCGCCCGGTAGCCGAAGATTTTCTTGCGCGAGCCCGCGGCGATCATGTCGCTGATGATCGCCATGCCCGGCAGGATCATCACATACACGACCGGGTGCGAGTAGAACCAGAAGAAGTGCTGGAACAGGACGGGGTCCCCACCCAGACGCGGATCGAAGATGCCGATGTTGAACAGCCGCTCGAAGATGAGCAGGAGCAGCGTGATGCCGATCACCGGAGTCGCGAGCACCTGCAGGATGGCCGTGCCGTAGATACCCCACACGAACAAGGGCATGTCGAACCAGCCCATGCCAGGCGCGCGGAGTTTGTGGACGGTCACAACGAAGTTGAGGCCTGTGAAGATCGAGGAGAAGCCCAGGACAAACGCCCCGGCAACCATCGACACCACGCGCCAGTGACCCTCATCGGTGGTGGTCGAGTACGGCGTGTAGAAGGTCCACCCGGTATCGACACCGTGGTAGAGGAGGGAGGCGATGGCGAACATCGAGCCCAGCAGGTAGGTGTACCACGACAGGAGGTTCAGACGCGGGAACGCGACGTCCTTGGCACCGAGTTGGAGGGGAAGCAGGAAGTTGCCAAGGCTGGCCGGGACGCTGGGCACGATGACGAGGAACACCATGATGATCCCGTGGATCGTCATCGTGCGGTTGTAGATCTCGTTGCTCTTGGCCAGGTTGTCGCCATACCCGAAGAGTTGGCCCAGGAGGTTGCCGGTGAGTTTGCCCCCCTCCATTGTCGTGGGGGCGAACAACTCCATCCGGACGATGATCGCGGCCATGCCGCCCAGGAAGAACATGAACAGGATGGCGACGAGGTACATCATGCCGATCTTTTTGTGATCGACGGTGCTCGCCCAGTCCCAGACGGTCGCCCAGAAGCCGCCCTTGGGATGGAGGTACGAATGGTGCGCGTGCGGGTCGTGCCCGCCCTTGAGCGCGCCTGCCTTGCCGAGGTCGATTGAGGCCATACGTCACACTCCGTCACAAATTCGAGGCGCCGGTCAGGGCGCCGGGGGAAGGGTTGCGGGGGGG
>CAYMWG010000057.1:0-12726 GCA_964393765.1 uncultured Phycisphaeraceae bacterium | reverse complement strand
GTGCGCGGGTTCCGGCTTGGTTGCACCCTCTCCCCGGTCAGAGCAACGGGGAGAGGTGGCGAGGCCGTCAGGCCGAGCCGGTGAAGGGCTCTTCCTTCTGTTCTTTCTCAATCCGTTCCGTGACCACCGTCGCGATCCTGTTCAGCACCCACGGCATATTCACTTCCAGACTTCTCGCGCGGATCCGCAGCGTTATCACGCCCAGAGACAACATGTAGCGGTCGCGCTGCGCATCCTCATCCTGCCGCGAGTTGTGCCACGAGCTGTCGAGTTCGACGACGAGCCTCGCCTCTGCGCAGTAGAAATCGGCGGTGTACGGACCGATCGGGTGCTGCCTCCGGAACTTCAGGCCGCGGAGCCCGCGGTCCTTGATGCGGTTCCACAGCTTGCGCTCCGGCATCGACATCCGGCGGCGAAGCTCGCGGGCCCGGTCGCGGCCGGGAGAATCCGGGTCCGATCGATGATCCGGCGAATGTTGAACGATTCCCAGTCTAACAAGAACCCCTCACCCCCCTCGCTTCGCTCGCGGACCTCTCCCCGTTCAGAGCAACGGGGAGAGGGTGCAACCGAACCTGAACGCGGGCACCGGGTCAAGAAAGCTCAACATGCCACTCTCGGGCCCTTGAGCCCCTTGGGTCATGGATTCAGCACTCACGCCCGCCCGTGCGTCAACCTCCTCAGCATCGGCACGAGGGCGCACAGCACCAGGCCCGCGGCGACGGGGAGAGCGACCCAGATCAGGAAGAAGTCCGCCTGTCCACCGAGGAACTTGAAGAACCCGTTGCCCTTGTCGAAGGTGTCAGAAAGCCCGACGCTCAGGCCGGCGGTGAGATTGGCGAAGAAGTTCGCCAGGAACCACGCGCCCATCATGAGCGAGGCGAACTTGAGAGGCGCAAGGCGTGTCACCAGCGACAGCCCGACAGGGGAGAGGCAGAGCTCGGCGATGGTGTGGATGAGGAACGCACCGATGAGGAAGAGCGGACTGACCCGCGTGATCGTGCCCGGCGCGCCGCCCGCCCCCCCCGCGGAGAGGTACGCCCCGGCGACCATGAACGCAAACCCCGCACCGACGCCGATGAGCCCCAGAGCCATCTTCAGAAGCGTGCTCGGCTCACGTCGCATCTTGGCCAGCCGGACCCACAGCACCGCAAAGACCGGCGCGAGGAGAAGGATCATGCCGGCATTGACCGACTGGAACCATGCCGCCGGGAACTCCTTATGGCCCGGACGCGCGGCGGACTCCGAGGCTGTTGCGTTCGTGTTTTCAGGCACGGCGAACTCGATCCAGCCCGGGGCGGATCGATCGGTGCGCTCCTCGGCGAAGAGCGCCATGGAGTTGCCCGACTGCTCGAAACTCGCCCAGAAGAAGAACACAAAGAACGCCATGATGCACACCACGGCGACGCGGTGCCATTCCTCGGTCGTCAGCGGCCTGCGCCGTTCCTCCATTTCCGCGGCGGACATCGTGCCGGCCGTAGGCGCATCGCCGATCCCCGCCAGGTAGCGCCCGCGCAGGATGCTGTAGATGATCAGACCGACAACCATGCCGACGCCCGCCGCGCCAAAGCCGTACCGCCAGCCATACTTGTACTGAAGCCAGCCGCAGATGAGCGGGGCAATGAACGCACCGAGGTTGATGCCCATGTAGAAGATGGTGAAGCCCGCATCGCGGCGCGGGTCGCCCTGCTGGTAGAGTTGCCCGACCATCGTCGAGACGTTGGACTTGAAGAAGCCCGTGCCGATGACGACCAGCGACAAGCCGCCGAACAGCCCGAGCGGCCCTTCCATCATCAGCAGGAAGTGCCCCATCGCGATGATCGTTCCGCCGATGAGCAGCGAGCGGTGCGTGCCCAGGAACCGGTCGGCGAGGTATCCGCCGATGATGGGTGTGAGGTACACCAGCCCCGAGTACCACCCCATGAGTTGGCCGGCGTGGTCCTTGCTCCACTCCAGGCCGCCGTTGGTGGCGGTGGCTGTGAGATAGAGGATGAGCAGGGCCTTCATGCCGTAGAAACTGAACCGCTCCCACATCTCGACGGTGAACAGCAGGTACAGGCCCGGCGGCTGGCGGAGTTGGGTCGCCCCTCTTTCGAGGCCCCGCAGGGCCGCTTCATCGAGGTCCTTGTCGCGGCTGCCGCCGACGCCCTGCCCGATCGTGTTTCGCGGATCGCTCATGGGGGGCAGATTAGCAGATCTGGGGAAGAAGCGACGGAGGGGAAAACCGACGAAGCGACGAAGTTGGGAAACTGGCCTAATCAAGCCCGGCTCACCTCGCTCCGTCGCTCAATCGCTTCGTCGCTTTCCTCTTCCCCCTATCCTTTCCCATGCCCGCCGACGCCTCTCACCCCGGCCCCCGCCTGACCCTTCAAGCCCTTGGCCGGATGGCCGCGGACCGGACGCCGTTTGCCTGCCTCACCTGCTACGACTCCACCACCGCCAGATGGCTCGCCCGGGGCGGGGTCCACCTCCTGCTCGTCGGCGACACCGCGGCGGAAGTGGTCCTGGGTTTGCCCCGCACCATCGACATGCCGCTGGATGTGCTGCTGGCCCTCACGGCCGGCGTCAAGCGCGGCGCGCCCGATGTCGTCGTCATGGGCGACATGCCGTTCATGTCCTACCACACATCCGATGCCGACGCGATGCGCAACGCGGGCCGCTTTCTCACCGAGGGTCTGGCGGACATTGTCAAACTCGAAGCCGATGCCTCCTTCGCGCCGCTCGTCGCGAAGATGACCCATGCCGGCATCCCCGTGTGCGGCCACGTCGGCAGCAGGCCCCAACTGGTCGCGCTCACGGGCGGTTATTCCTCCGCCGGCCGCACCGCCGCCGAGGCCCGCCGGATCGTTGACGACGCACTCGCCCTCGAACGCGCCGGCGCGCGGATGCTGCTCGTCGAGGCGGTGCCACCCGAGGTGACCCGCGCGATCCTCGATGCCACGACCGTGCCGCTCATCGGCATCGGGGCGGGCACGGACTGCCACGGCCAGGTGCTGGTCCTCCAGGACCTCCTCGGGCTGTCCGAGCACGCGCCGCGCTTCGCCGAACCCGTAGCGGACCTGGGCCGTAACTTTGAGGGCGCGGCCCGCGAGTGGGCCCGCCGCGTGGCCGAGCGCGCCATCGGCGGGCAGGGGTATGCGATGCGGAAGGGGGAGCTAGAGAAACTGGGCGGTCAAACGTCCGAGCCTGTCAGAACCCGGATCACCCCCCCCCCCCAAGCGACGGGCTGGAGGGAATGAACACGGCTCCAGGTACTCAAGCGCCGGCAACCCGTCGGTCGCGCTCAGGGCTCTGATTGAGCCGGAACAACTTCCGCCGACTTCACCGGTTCAATTTGGGCATGTCTCGAACGCACACACTGGAAATCCGTCATGCGACGCTTCATCACGTTCGGTCCCGCGATTGTTGTGCTCATCACCACGCTGGTCACGCTCGTCGCCGCGCCCGCGGCCGTCCGCATGGTCGGCTACGCCGGCACCGATGCGAGGATCCGCCTCGCGCAGCAGACACTCGCGAGCGACGACATCCTCATCCGCATGGACCAGGCGGTCCGCGCCATCGCCGAGAGCGTCGAGCCCACGGTCGTGCATATCGGCGTTGATGAGATGGTCAACGGCGGCAGATGGATCCGCCAGTCGCAGGGCTCGGGCTGGGTGTACGACCTCGCGGGCCACATCGTGACCAACGCCCATGTGATCCGGGGCGCGCAGCGGATCAGTCTGCAGTTCCAGGACGGGCGGACCGTCGATGCCGATCTTGTGGGCTACGACACGTCGACCGATGTTGCGGTCGTCCGCGCCAAGACCATCGAGGGCCTCTTCCCCGCACGCCGCGCCGATGGCGACCGCCTCGGCCAGGGCGACCGCGTGTTCGCGTTCGGCTCGCCGTTCGGCTTCAAGTTCTCGATGTCCGAGGGCATCGTCTCGGGCCTCGGGCGCGATCCGCGCTCGGTCATCGGCCAGGGCGGGTACACCAACTTCATCCAGACCGATGCCGCGGTGAACCCCGGCAACTCCGGCGGTCCCCTTGTCGATGCGCGTGGCCAACTTGTGGGCATGAACGTCGCCATCGCCACCGGCGCACGGTCAACGGGCGCGAACGAGGGTCAATCCTCCGGCATCTCGTTCCACATCCCGCTCTCGACCATCGAAGCCGTGGTGGAGCAACTCATCGCGGGCCAGCCGCTGGCCAAGGGTTTCCTGGGCATCAACCTGCCCATGGACCGCAATCGCGCTTCCGGCCCCGATGCCCACGAGCGCCTGAACCGCGCGCTTCTCGACCGCCTGAACTATCGAGGCCAGGGTGTGGTGATCGTGGATGTCGAGCCCGATGGCCCGGCCGCCGTCGCGGGCCTGCGCGCAAGTGACGTCATTGTGAGGGTCGGCTCGCAGCGGGCCACCAGCATCGCCGTCGCGCGAGCGCTCATCGCCAACCACCCGCCCGGCGCCACGCTCAACGCCGAGGTGTGGCGAGCCGGGGAGACGCTCGAACTCCCCGTGGTGCTTGGCGCGCGGCCGATGGGCGAGGCGGAACTCCAAGGCGTCGTCGAGGCGACCGCGCGATTCGGGCTTGGCGAGATCGTAAAGGCCGAGGATGCGCTGGTCGTCAGCCGGGTTGCGCCCAACTCGGACGCATTCCGCGCCGGTCTGCGGCCGGGTCAGGTGGTCACCGCCGTCGACGGTCACGCAGTCAGCGAGCCGATCGAGTTCTACCTTGGCCTGGCGACCGCCGGCCTTGCGCAAGGCCGCGGCGTCACCATCACCGTGCAGAACGGCGATGGGACGGAGCGGGTGGTGAACGTTGAGCCGAACGGCTGAGCCGACAGCGGATCAGAGACGAGGGGCGGATGGGCCTCGATCGTGCTTTCGCCGTGCTGGTTCCTTGATCCCTACTTCCCTGGCGCTCTCTTAACTCTCACCCTCACGACCGTTCCCGGCGGCGGAGTCTTCGTGAAGTCCGCGACCCACTCCGGCTCATCGATGCTCGCATCCGGGCTGAAGGTGCGCGACCACGCGATGGTCTCGCTTCCGAAGCAGCACAGCCCCACGATTACGCCCGTGCCATCGGCGTCGTAGCCCTCCGTCTTGATGCCCGCTTGGTCCGTCACGCTCCGCATCCTCGACCCGGCGAACACCCAGCCGTGCGCGGCATCCTGAGTGTTTGCGCCGAAGTGCGCGGGCTGCCCGCTATCTCTCGCACTGACCTGAGGGTCAGGGGCGCCGGCGATGCTCACGATCCAGGTGCGCGGGTCCGACTCCCGCACCGTCTGGTCCTTCTGTGGGACCAGCACCACAAGGTCCAGCCGGTCCCCCATTGCATCGACGGCCTCGAACCTGCCGCCTGCAAACTTGAATAAGCCCGGCGAGCCGGGCGTGAACCCCGCGGCCAGCATCGCCGCGTGCAGGTGCGACGCCTTGATGTCCGTCACCATCAGCGACTCGTGCTCGCGCGTGTCCGGGGCGCACACCAACGTCTCGACAAAGAACAATGGCGCCCGCGGGTCGTCCATCAGCATCGGCGAGGCCTTGGCGTCAAACTCGACAACGTGCGTGGCAATATCCGCGCGCACCCCGGGGAACAACTCAACCAGCACATCCGAGCCCGGAGCGCTCGCCCTTGCCTGATCAGAGCCCGGAGCGCAAGCGACGGTTTGCGCCGCGCTCGGCGCTTCTGAAGCGGGCTTTGACAACCCGCCTGACCTGCATCCTGCCGATGCCAACGACAGCAGCATCAGCCCGCCTGCCATTCTTCGCCTCATGCTCCCACCCCCGCACCTGCCCGCTCCCGCACCAGTCTTGCAAACAACTTTCCCCGCTCCTCGAAGTTCGTGAACTGATCCCACGAGGCGCACGCCGGGCTGAGCAGCAGAACGTCGCCGGGCTTCCCGCTCGCCATCGCCGCCGCCACCGCGCGTTCGAGCGTGCCGCACTCCACGACACGATCTCCACCACCCGCATCGCGCCCGGCCGCGGCAATCGTCGGTCCTGTCTTGCCGATCGTGTACATCCGCGCAATCGTCGGCGCGAGGTTGGCTACAGGCGTCAGGTCGCTGCCTTTGTCGTACCCGCCGGCGATCAGGTGGATTCGTGCGCGGCCCGGGAGTGGTTCAAACGCCGCGACGGCGAGGAGTGCCGCCTCGGGCGTTGTGCATTTGGAATCGTTGTAGCACTTCACGCCGGCAAACTCGCCGACAAACTCCAGCCTGTGCGGGAGGCCGCGGAAGTCGGCCAGCAGCGCGGCGGCGTTGCCGACGGCGCGTGGGTTGATCCGGCCCTCCTTTCCCCCGCTTTCGCGTGCGAGCGCGGCCGCGACGGCGGTGCTCGCGACAAGCGCGTTGACGCGGTTGTGCTCACCGGGGACTCTGAGATTGAGCGTCGGAGGGAGCGCATCCCGCACCGAGTCGGCATCGACACGAACGATCGTGACGGGACCTTTGGCAGCGGCGGAATAACGCTGCACGGGGGAGGCGGATGTGGACCCGACCGACTCGATCGCGACATCGCCGGGTCGCTGGAACGCGAAGATGCCCTGCTTGCTCCGCGCGTAGTGCGCAAAGTCGCCGTGCCAGTCGATGTGGTTCGGCAAGATGTTCGTCAGCACCGCGACCGAAGGCGACCAGCCTCTCGCCTCCGAAAAACCGACGCCCTCGCCCAGCCAGTAAAGCATCGCGCTGGAGAGTTCGAGCACAACCCAGTCGGTGTCGTTGATGCTTCCCAACTCCCCTAGCAGAGAACCGCCGATGTTGCCGCCCATATACACGCGGCCTTCTTGGAGCACCCGGCGCAGGATGTGGGCGACCATGCTCGTTGTGGTGCTCTTGCCCGCCGAGCCGGTGATGCCAATGACCCCGCCCTTTCCGCTCGCAGGCATCCGGCTCGGAGAGCCGGACCACCAGGGCAGACGCTCGACCACCAGTCGCACTTCGGTAGTCACCGGCACGCCCGCCGCGGCGGCCGCCCGCAGAAACCTGTTGTCCCAGGGCTTGGGCACCGCGGGGTTGGCGACAACGATATCACAGGTAGTAAAGTCCGCGACGTTGTGCTCGCCCAATCGCAGCGCAACGCTCCCGCGCTCAACGAGGTCGTTCACCTGCGCGAGGGAGTCGCGCAGTTTGTCCGCGGGGTCGAGGTCGGTGACAAGGACATCCGCGCCCTGGGCCGCGAGCCAGCGCGTCACACCGATGCCACCGCCAAAGCGGCCCAGCCCCATCACGGTCACGCGCTTGCCGGCGACTTCGAGCATGGGGGACTGTAAGGGGGACCAGGAACAAGCGGGATCAGGAAGAAACTCACAGTGAGCAGAGCAAGCAGAAAAGAAACAGAGAACGGCGGTCAGGCGGATGGAACCGATTGGAACGCCCGAGGAAACAGACGAGGCGGACAAAGAACAAATCCAGAGGAGGCGAGCAAGGCAGGGACAAGGATGGACAGTCAAGAATCAAACAGGACACGTTTGGCGTGGCTTGATCTGTTCTATCTGTTCATCATCTGTAGCATCCGACCAGGTTCACACCTCATCGTCATTCTCCGCCTCTGCTCCGTCTCTGCTCCCTCTGCTACCTGTGTGTTCCTTCCTGTCCCGCCCCGCCCGGATCGCCTCCACGAGCACCCGCAGCAGTCTTGTCGCGACCGGCCCGGGCGAGCCGTCGCCGACCGCCCGCCCATCTAGTTTCGTCACGCTCGCCACCATCGTTGTGGTGCCGCAGAGCATCACCTCGCGGGCATCGCGCAGTTCCGCGGGCCGCACCGGACGTTCGACGATCTCCGGGCACTCGCGCAGCAGGATCGCCCGCGTCACACCCGCCAGGATCGGCACGCTGCCAAGAGAGGGAGTGCAAACCTCGCCATCGCGCGTGACCACAATCACGTTTGTTGCAAGACCCTCGGCGGCCAGGCCGTCCTCCCCGCCCCGCAAAAAGATTGCATCGTCCGCGCCCTGTGCATCCGCGCGCATCGCGCTCCAGACGTTCCCCATCAGCGAGATCGACTTGAGACTCCCCATCTCCCAGCGGATGTCGCGCAGTGTGATCGCCGACTTGGAGGCGGGAGTGATGAACGTCTCCATCGCGGGCTGCTCAGAGCAGTAGGCGAAGACCGTGGGCGTCATTGCCTTCCCCGGGACCCGTTGCCGGACAGGCATCGCCGGAGTCGGCGTGCCGCGGGTGACGTGCCAATAGACGAACGCATCCCGCAGGCTGTTCGCCGTGAGCAACCGCTCCGATGCCGGCCCGAGTTCACGCACATCCCACTCGATCATCGCCTCGCGCAGGCCCGCGTGCATCCGCTCTTCGTGCCCGCGCACGCCGACGATCCTCGCGCCCGCGCTGCCGGATGGGACCGACCTCAGACCCTCGTACACGCCATCGCCGAAGACAAAGCCGCGGTCGAACACGCTGACGCGAGCTCTCTCCCTGGGAATCAGTTCGCCGTTGAGGTACACGATCACCGGGGGTTCCTTCGTACGACCTCTAGGTCTTCTGGGTCCTATGGCGGCAAGCGGCTTGCCTTACATCAGCGCAATCGGGTCCACATCCACCGCCGTCCGCGCATCGCTCTTGAGCAGCCCCCGGGCCCTGACTCGCATCAGCGCGTCCTGCACGAGGCCGCGCCTCGCCCCCACAACCTCCACCGACACGCGGTGGAAACTCGCGATCCGCGCCACCGGGCAGAGCATCGGGCCGATGACCCGCACGCCCCCACCCGCTTCGCCCGCCGATTCCTCCTGCAGCGCGTCGGCGATCCTCTTTGCCGCCGCCATCGCCGCGGGCAGATCGGTATCGCGGCAGACAATCCTCGCCATCCGCGTGGCCGGAGGCAGACCCGCGCCTTCCCGCGTCCGCATCTCCTCCGTCGCGAAGGACTCAAAGTCGTGCCGCGAGGCGTACACGATCGCGGGCGCATCCGGCTCGAGGGTCTGCACGATCACGCGACCTGGATGCTCGCCGCGACCGGCCCGGCCCGCCACCTGCGACACCAACTGGAATGTGCGTTCCGCGGCCCGGAAGTCCGGGAGCGAGAGGGCGGTGTCGGCGTTGATGACGCCCACCAGCCGCACGTTCGGGAAATCCAAGCCCTTTGAGATCATCTGCGTGCCCACCAGGACCCGCACCTCCCCGGAAGCAAACCGCTCCAGCAACTGGTGGAACTCGCGCCCGGTCTTCATCGTGTCGCCATCGACGCGCACGAGCCAGCCCGGGCCGATCCCCGCGATGCCCAGCAGGCGACCGAACTTGGCCTCGAGTTCTTCCTCTACTCGCTGCGTGCCCATGCCCAGCATCTGCATCCGGCCCTCGCAGAGTGGGCAGCGCTCTGGAACCCTCTGCTGGGCAAGGCAGTGGTGGCAGCGAACGAATCTGTGCTGGACGCCAACGCCCGGCTCGGAGTGCCGGGCCGCCCGGAACCGATGCTCAACCATGCACGCGTCGCACTCGCCGCACGTCAGCACGAAGCCGCACTTGGAGTCCACACAAGCGATGTAGCACGAGTAGCCGCGCCGGTTCAGCAGCAGAATCGCCTGCCCACCCTCGCGCAGTGTCTCGCCGAGCGCTCGCTCGAGCGTCGGGCCGAGCATGTGGTCGCGCGGCCCGGCCCGGCGGCCTGCATCGCTGCTCCCTTCGCCCCGCAGCGCCGCGCCTGCTCGGGCTTTCCACTCGTTCCGCAGGTCCACGACCTCGACCCGCGGCATCCTCCCCCCCCCGACCCGTTCGCGCAGCCTCCACAGGCTGTACTTCCCCCTTCCAGACTGGCGCGGCAACTTTGTGCCCGCTCCCCCTTCCCCGATGGGGGAGATCTCGCCGTAGGCGACAGAGGGGGCGCGCTCGTACCGCATTTCGGCATCCGCCCTTTCCACACTCTCCTGATTTGCTGGTTTGCTGATTTGCTGCTTTGCTGATTTGCTCTCGGCAGTATTCGCCCACGTCTCCAGACTTGGCGTTGCCGACCCGAGCACCACCGGGCACCCCTCGAGTTGCGCCCGCTTAATCGCCACATCCCGTCCGTGATACCTGGGCAACTGGTCCTGCTTGTAATCGCCGGCGTGTTCCTCATCCACCACAATCACGCCCAGTCGCGCGAGGGGCGCGAACACCGCCGACCTCGCCCCGACGACCACCCGCGCTGCGCCGCTCGCCGCGGCAGCCCATTGCGCGTGTCGCTGCGAGGCGCTCAACCCCGAGTGCAGCACCGCGACCCCTCGGCCCCCGCTCGCCGCCCCGAAGCGCGCCTGGAAGCGCCCGGCCGTCTGCGGCGTGAGCGAGATCTCCGGCACCAGCACCAGCGCGGACTGCCCTTTGGCGAGCACGCGCTCGATCACCCGCAGATAGACCTCCGTCTTCCCTGAGCCCGTCACCCCGTACAGCAGGTGTACGCCAAAGCCGCCGAGCGAGGCGCTGATGCCCTCGATCGCGTCGTGCTGATCGGGCGACAGGCTCATGCGCGCCGCCCCCCCTGCCGCCGCGGCACCGCGCGAACCCCCCACCATCTGCTCGATCAGCACCGGGTCGGGCGCGCCGCCGATGCTCCGCACATCCTCCCGCTCGATGCGCCGGAGCATTCCGAGCGTCACCAATCGATTCAGCGCAGCAACGTTCCCCGCACCGATGCGCGCCACCAAGTCCGTCGGCGCGAGCGGCAGCGCGTCCCGTCCGAGTCCCACCACCCCCTCCCACGCGGCGCGGGTGGCCTTCGTGAGTTTCAGTTCCGCCAATCCCGCCTCCGCGCCCGGCTCAACGCGGTCGAGCAGTTCACGCACCACATGGCCGGTGCGGCGCTTCACCGCCGCGGGCATCATCGCCGCGAGCACCATGCCCAGCGGGCACACGTAGTACCCGGAAATCCAGCGGGCCAGTTCAACCAGTCCCGGCGGCAGGCCCACACCCACCTCACGGGTAATCGTCTTGGCCCGATCCGGCGCGAACCCGTCGCACAGTTCCGCGCCGCCAACCTCTACGACGATCCCCGCGGCGGCCGAGTTGCCGCGACCCAGGGGGACCTCGACACGCCGTCCGACCTCAACGGGCATCGCGGCGCGGTAGGTGAGCGCGGCATCCGTGCCCCCCTTGTCCATGCCGCGCTCGACCGCCACGCGCAGGTAGTGCCACCCACCGTCGGGCGTTTCGACCTGCTCCTCGCCTTGTGAGAACAGATGCTGCATAATTCTCGCGCAACGGTAACCGCCGCGGGCGTCCCGCACCTCGCTGTCGCCCTAATATCCGCTTTGATGCACAACGAAACCGAACTTTCGGTGGGCCGGCCGGGCGGGCGGGTCGCCCTCGAAGACGGCACCGTGTTCTCGGGGCACGCCTTTGGGGCCACCGGGCGGTCGATCTGCCGCGCTGCCGAGATCGTTTTCAATACCGCCATGTCGGGCTATCAGGAGGCGATCACCGACCCGTCTTACGCCGGCCAGACATTGACGTTCACGTCTCCTCTCATCGGGAACACAGGGATCAACGAGGAGGATGTGGAGTCTGCAAAGGTGCAGGTCTCCGGCATCATTGTCCGCGAACTGGCCCGAGTGCATTCCAACTTCCGCGCGACGACCGACCTGTCCACATATCTTGCCCGAGCCGGTATTCTGGGCATTACGGGCATCGATACCCGCGCACTCACACGCCGCCTGCGCGTGCGGGGAGTCATGAACTCCGCCATCACCGATGTCGCCCCCGCGGCACTCTCCGATGAGGCACTGGTGAACGCCGCACGCTCGGCCCCGGACATGTCCGGCCAGAACCTGGTGCCGCTCGTCGGCTGCCGAAGCGATGCCACCTGGCATGAGACGCTCGGCGACTGGTCTCCTGACACCTCGCCCAGTGTTGTAAACGAACCCCCAAAGCGCTTCCGCGTGGTCGCCCTCGATTGCGGTGCCAAGCGGAACATCTTGCGCAACCTGTCCGACCGCAACTGCGAGGTGCTGGTTGTTCCCCACGATGTTTCCGCCGCGGACCTGCGTGCTCGCTTCGCGCGGGGCGAGGTGGATGGCCTCTTTGTCTCCAATGGCCCGGGGGATCCGGCTGCCGTTGAGGCGACCATTGCTACCCTCAAACAGGTCGTCAGCGACCCAAAGCACACCATCCCCACTTTCGGGATTTGTCTCGGCCACCAACTCCTCGCCCTCGCGGTCGGTGCCAAGACTTACAAACTCAAGTTCGGGCATCGCGGCCTCAATCACCCGGTATTGAACACGCTGACGAGCCGCATTGAGATCACGAGCCAGAACCACGGCTTTGCGGTCGATTCGGAGTCCCTCAAACAGGTTGGTGGCCATGCCACGCACTACAACTTGAACGACAACACCCTCGCCGGCTTCTGTATGACCGATCGACCCGTCTTCGCGGTACAGCACCACCCGGAGGCGTCTCCCGGGCCGCACGATTCAACCTATCTCTTTGATTCATTCTTGCGCATGATGCACGACCATAAACCATTGCTGGAACAGGACTTTCAACGAACTCTACCGCAGCGTACGTCCTGAAGCATTTCCGCTCTTCGGCAATAGAAGTCCCGTTCAAAGGTTCTCGTAGGGAGGGGCACCGGCCTCGTATGTGCCCCCACCGCTAAACGGAGTTTTCATGATGATGCTCACCGCCCCATCGCTCACCGTCGCCGCGCTCCTTTCGGCGTTCCTTGTCACAGCGACCCCCACGCTTGCTCAAGGCCAGCCGCAGGAAGGGCAGCGCCAGCGGCAGCCTGGGGGGGGCGCGGGTGGCGGCGGCGGCCGCATGGGCGGCAT
>CAYMWG010000056.1:7352-12896 GCA_964393765.1 uncultured Phycisphaeraceae bacterium | reverse complement strand
CCGCCATGTCCACCGCTACCGCCACCGCCACCGCCGGAATGCTGGCCGACTTGCACCGTGACCTCAAGTCCGTGCCGGAGCCGGAAGCGCTCGCCAAAGGCCATCGGGACGAACGGGTCATCATCGCGCACAAGGAGCGCAGAGGGGCCGAGTTGCCGGACGCGCCCGTCAGCGCGTGCGGGCCAATCAAGTATTCCAGTCACGGTCGTCATGGAGAAGGTTCAATCCCACACGCCCGCGGCCCCCGCCGCGAATCTCAAAGCGTGTTCGTTGCGGGCCGTGCCGCCCAGCGTCCTTGCCGTTCGCATCCGCCGGATTGTGCAAGATCATCCGGACCCATTCGCGTACCAGAGGGGCCAGCGCGAACCCTCATCCCCTCAACAACGCGTGATCGAAGCCGCCCGGATCAAAGATCGTTGCCCACCCGGTCGCGTGACCCTCGCCGCCAAGGTCGCTGCGATCAACGGCAACGCACGCCGCGGCTCGTGCCGGGTCGGAAGAACTCCCTGATGAGGGGGACCGCCGCGATCGCGGCTTCCGCAGTGATGAGAGCATAAGTGTTGGTGCAAGTCAAGCCTCTTGCGCAGGTTCCCGGGAAGGTGCGTCCTGCTATGATGGGCTCTCTCGCGGAGCGGGGGGAAAAGATAGGTGGTTGTTCAGTATACATGGGAGTTGGGGCACCGGCGGCACAGTGCCCAATCGGTGAGTGCTTGGTGCTGGAATGGAAACGCTCAAGGGCATTGCGGTTTCCCCCGGGATCGTCATCGGGCGACTATTCGTCCTGGACGACCAGCGCCGGCGCATCGCCAAGCGCACGATCCGGGCCGAGCAGGTTCCTGTGGAACACGAGCGCCTTTGGAAGGCGCTGGGCGCATCGCTCAACGAACTCAACGAACTGCGCGAGAAGACCCGGGTGAGCCTTGGCGAGGAGGCCGCGAAGATCTTCGCGTTCCATGTGGGCATGGTGTGCGATCCGTCGCTCACACGCCCGATGCACGAGCGGATCGACGCCGAAAAGGTGACGGCGGAGTACGCGGTGTGGAAGGCCTTTGACGAACTGCTCGCACGATTCGCCGCGCTCCCTGACCCCAGTTTCCAGACCAAGGTGGACGACGTCCGCGACCTTTCGGCGCGGGTGCTTCGGCACCTGATCGGCGAGCACGCCAGCCGGATGGCGATCCTGGACCGGCGGGCGGTGATCGCCGCGCGCGACCTGACACCCTCGCAGACCGCGGCGTTCGACCGCAACCATGTTGCCGCGTTCGCGACCGACCTTGGGGGCAAGACCAGCCACACAGCGATCTTCGCGCGGGCCCTGGGCATCCCCGCGGTGGTCGGCGTGAGCCGCCTCACCGAGGTCGCCACCGACGAAACGCCGGTGATTATCGATGGCGAACACGGGGTGGTGGTCATCGACCCCGATGAGGCGACACTCGCGGAGTATGGTCGGCGCATCGAGCAGCGCGAGACAGCGCGCCTGAGTCTGGGCGACCTTGCCTCGCTCCCGTCCGTCACGACCGATGGCACGGCCGTCTCGTTGCTGGCGAACATCGAGTTCCCCGAAGAGATCCCCATCGCCGTCGAGTGCGGCGCGGAGGGTGTGGGCCTCTATCGCACCGAGTACCTCTACCTGACGAGCGTGAAGGAGCCGACCGAGGAGGATCACTACAACGCCTATCGCAAGGCCATTGAGTTGTCCGCGGGCCGCCAACTGGTGATCCGCACGGTCGATCTCGGCGCGGACAAGTACACGCAGGAGCGCACCGAGGAGCCCGAGCGCAACCCGTTCCTCGGCCTGCGCTCCATCCGCTACTGCCTGCAGTCGCTCCCGATGTTCAAGACCCAACTCCGCGCGCTTCTTCGGGCCAGCGCGCTCGGGCCGATCCGCATCATGTTCCCGCTCATCACCAACATCAACGAACTGCGGCAGGCCAAGTACCTTCTGCACGATGTGATGGAGGACCTCGCCGACGAGGGGGTCCCGTTCGATCGCGCGATCCCGGTCGGGATGATGGTCGAGGTCCCCGCCGCCGCCATCATGGCCCCCATATTCGGGCGTGAAGCGGCCTTCTTTTCCATCGGCACCAACGATCTCGTTCAATACACCTTGGCCGTGGATCGCACCAACGAACGCGTTGCCAACCTGTTCAACCCGGCCCACCCGGCGGTGCTCAAACTGGTGCGGGACATCGTGCGTGCCGCCCGCCGGAACTCCATCCCCGTTTCTTGCTGCGGAGAGTCTGCGGGCGACCCGGAATATGCCCTGTTGCTGTTGGGGCTCGGACTTCGTACACTCTCGGCGACCGCTTCGAGTATCCCTTTGCTCAAAAGGGTGGTGCGGAACGTGTCGATCCAGCAGTGCGAGCGCATAGCCAAACGGGCCTTGTCCCTCGATTCGGATGCCGCGGTCGCGGCGTTTCTCCGCGACCAGGCTCGAAAGATCATCCCAGAGGCGTTCGACGGGCGTTCCGGCGACTAGCCGATGGGGAAGACAAATCAGTGCGGTTTCGCCCGGCCGGGTGGAGCAACGCACGGGGAACGAACGACGCGCTCCCCCCGCCGAACTTCGCGACAACCCTTTTCGGGTCGGCGCGGGCACGCGGGGCGAGGGGCGAGGCTTGGCGGTGGTGGAGGCGGAGCGCGGCGCGGGCCACGCTTTGGCGGTTCGGGGACGCACACCCTTGGCGGGCGACCGCCGGGAGGGCGCGCACCCGTCTTTCCGCACACTCCTCCCGTTCGCGTCGCTACCCCGTGCAGCATCCCGGCCGCGAAACACCGCCTGAAATAGGCTGGGACGCTCGCGCCATGAGCACGAAAAGCATCATGGACAGTTCGCGCAGGCAGATGACCCCGATTCCGCGGCGTGCGATCGCGCGCCCGGGCGGGGCGTGCCACGCGGGTCGCGTGCGTCCGGGCCGGAGAGGATGACGGCTGTTATGGCAAACGTATCAAAGAAGATGGTGATCAACTATGTCCCCGGCGAGGAGTGCCGGGTCGCCGTGATGGAGAACGACCGGCTCGAGGAGTTCCACGCCGAGCGCATGGACTCGGCCTCGCACGTCGGCAACATCTACATCGGGCGCGTGGTGAATGTCGAGCCTGCGATCCAGGCCGCGTTCATCGACTTCGGCCTCCCGGCCAACGGGTTCCTGCACGTCACGGACCTGCACCCGAGATACTTCCCCGGCGAGGACCAGGAAACGACGGAGCGGGTCGGCAAGAAGACGCCGCGGCGCGAGCGTCCGCCGATCCAGGCGTGCCTGCGTCGCGGCCAGGAGGTCGCGGTCCAGGTCATCAAGGAGGGCGTGGGCACCAAGGGGCCGACGGTCACGAGTTACCTGAGCATCCCCGGGCGCTTCCTGGTGATGATGCCCCAGATGGACCGCGTGGGCGTGTCGCGCAAGGTGGAGGACGAGGAAGCCCGGCGCAAGATGCGCGAGATCCTCGATCAACTGGACCTGCCCGAGGGCTTCGGGTTCATCCTCCGCACCGCGGGCATGGACCGCACCAAACTCGAACTCAAGCGGGACCTGGCGTACCTGTCGCGCCTGTGGAAGGATATGGAGAAGCGGTGGAAGCAGGGGAACAAGCCCCGCCTGCTGTACTCAGAGAGCGACCTGCTCGTCCGCACGCTGCGCGACACGCTCACGAGCGACATGGACGAGATCGTCATCGACAACGAGGCGGCGCTGAACCGCGCTGCGCGGTTCCTGAAGATCGTCGCGCCGCGCTCGGGCACGAAACTCATCCGCTACACCGGCAAGTCCCCCATCTATCACGCTCTGGGGATCGAGCAGCAGATCCAGAACATCCACGCGCGGGAGGTCCCCCTGCCCGGCGGCGGCCGCCTGGTAATCGACGAGGCCGAGGCGCTCGTCGCGATCGACGTGAACAGCGGCAAGATGCGCGACGCCAAGGACGCGGAGACGACGGCCTACCGCACCAACGTCGAGGCGGTCGATGAGATCTGCCGCCAACTCCGCCTGCGCGATGTGGGCGGTGTGATCGTCAACGACCTCATCGACATGCGCCAGGCCAAGTACCGGCGCGAGATCGAGACCCGCTTCAACGACAACCTCAAACGCGACCGCGCCCGCTGGACCACCGCGCCCATCAGCGAGTTCGGCATCCTCGAGATGACCCGCCAGCGGATGCGCGGCAGCCACGAAAGCCAGCACTTTGCCGACTGCCCGGTCTGCCGCGGCCGGGGCCTGGTGCAGCGGCCCGACTCGGTCGCCGCCGATGCGCTGCGTGAACTCGCGGCGATCCTCGACCACGAGAAGGTCGCGCGAGCGGAACTGGTGGTCAGCCCGCGCATCGCCGGCGAGTTGCTCTCGGGCAAGCGCCGCGCCCTCTCGCTCCTCGAGCGGTCCCTGGGCAAGCATGTGGATGTCCGCGTCAGCGACGCCATCCCCATCGACCGCGTGAGTTTCTACGCCTATGACGCGCTGAACAACGACATCGATGTCTCTCGCCTGACGCACGATCGCGCGCGACCCGAGCATCTCCAGGTGTTCGAGCTCCCCGCCGATGCCGGCCCCAACTGGGCCGAACTCGAAGCCGAGGGTGTCGAAGAGATCGAGGAACCGGTCGAGGAAGTGGTCGAACTTCCGATGCACCCGATCGAGATGGACGATGCCCAGGCCGCGGCGGCCGAGGCCGCAGCGGGGCCGGCCGAGACACCCGACGACGACGGCAAGCGACGCCGCACTCGCGGCGGTCGCGGGCGGAACAGGGATCGCGGCGGTCGCGATGGCCCGGCCCTGCCGCCGCCATCGGTGAAGGGTCGCGGCCGCGCTGCCGAACCAATGCGGGCACCCGATGCGCCTTCTGCTGGGCCGGCGATGGCCGCGGATGCGCAAGGCGCGCCAAGCGAGGGTGACGGTGAAGGCGGGCGCCGCCGGCGCCGACGCCGCCGGGGCGGACGCGGCCGGAACAAGGATCATGCGCCGGGCACGCAGGATGCGACATCCAACGGCTTCGTCGGCAACGAGCCGGGGCGGATGGCGGGCCACGACGCATCGGCATTGCATGTTGACGGGCCCGCGCGGGAGGGCGATTTCGAGGAACCGCGCCATGGCCGGCAGCCGGGCATGGTGGATGAGCCGGGCGAGCCGAGTCAATCTCGGTCGCCCGATGGCGCCGGCACGGATGATCGTTCAGGACCTGAAGGCGAAGGCACAGGCGAGGGAGTACGCCGCCGCCGTCGCCGACGGCGTGGCGGTCGGGGACGTAACGCGGACCACGGAGCGGTATCGCCCGATGGTCCACACGCACCACACGGCGACAGCGCGCCCCGTCAGACGCACTCGGACGAATCGCAAGAATCAGTTTCCGCAATCGACAGTTCGCATGACCATCGAGATGACGGTCCGAGCAATGCCGATCACCCCGCCGCCGCGGGCGAAGCAGGACCGGATGGACCCGGTGAAGCGGGCGGCACCAAGCGCCGTCGGCGCCGTCGCGGGGGCCGAGGCCGGAACCGCGCGGGCGATGAAGGCGGTGGCGGGGGTGGCGGCTCAGTCGAGAGCGACGCCCCAGCGC
>CAYMWG010000056.1:0-7342 GCA_964393765.1 uncultured Phycisphaeraceae bacterium | reverse complement strand
CCCCAGCGCCGAGCCAAACGCGCCCCGCGTCAGTCGGCGGTCGCTTCCCCGGCGGCGGCGGAAACCCGCGCCCGCCCGCTCCGATCGCACCCGCATCCGCAGTTCCCAACTCGCCGTCCCCGGTCGTGAAGGTGCCCAAGCCCCGTTCGTTGTATTCCAGCCGTCGGCGGCTTGCGCCAAGCGAGCGCAAGGGCCTTGGCGGCGCTGACGAGTAACGCACGATCGGAGCCCAGGACCCATGCTCAACGCGCAGCGTGCATCCCCGATGCGCATCATCATTCTCGGCTCCACCGGCTCTATCGGCACGCAGTCGCTCGAGGTGATCGCGCACCTCAACGCGCTGCTGGCGCACGAGGGCGAGGGCACTGGGTATGAGGTCGTGGGTCTCGCGGCGGGCCGCAGCGGCGACGCCCTGTGTGCGCAGGCCTTGGCCACCAACTGCCGGACCATTGCGCTCGCGGATGGTGAACCCGGTTGCGCGCATGGGCACGCCCCGGAGGGCGTGCGAGTCCTTCGCGGCCCCGATGCCGCCGAGCGGCTGGTGCGCGAGGTCGAGTGCGACATCGTGATCGCCGCGATGGTGGGCGCGGCGGGGCTTCCCGCGACGCTCGCCGCCGTGGAACTCGGGCGGCGCGTGGCGCTTGCGAACAAGGAGACCCTCGTCGCGGCGGGCGAACTCGTGGTCGCGGCGTGCCGCGCGAGCGGGGCCGTGCTGCTCCCGGTCGATAGCGAGCACTCCGCGCTCTGGCAGTGTCTCGCGGGCGAGACGCATGGTCCGGGCGGTGTGCTGCCGCCTCTTGCCGCGCCGCCCCCGGGCGTGCTGCGGCTGATCCTCACCGCCTCCGGCGGGCCGTTCCGGACATGGGATGCGCCATCCACGTTCGCGGCGACGCCCGAGCAGGCGCTCAACCACCCGACGTGGAAGATGGGCCCGAAGGTGACGATCGACTCCGCCTCGCTCACGAACAAGGCGCTCGAGGTCATCGAGGCTCACTGGCTCTTCGGGGCCTCGTGCGAACAGATCGATGTGCTGATCCACCCGCAGTCGATCGTCCACTCGCTTGTCGAGTACGCCGACGGGTCGTTGATCGCCCAACTCGGGGCCAACGACATGCGCACGCCCATCCAGTACGCACTCACGCACCCGGCCCGTCCCGCGGGAGTGAGCCGCAAACTCGATCTCGCATCGATCTCCCGGCTCGACTTTGTTCCCCCCGACCACGCCCGCTTCCCCGCCCTCGGACTGGCGAACGACGTGATCCGGCGCGGCGGCACGGCAGGGGCTGTCTTCAACGCGGCGAACGAGGCGGCGGTCGCGGCGTTCCTCGATCGGCGCATCCCCTTCGGACGCATCGCCGAGTTGACGCGAGACGCCCTTGGTGAGGTCGGCTCTTCGGCGATGCGCTGCCTGGGGGACGCGATGACCGCCGAGCGCGAGGCGCGGCGGTACATCGAGCGAGTGCTCGTCCGATAAGGCCGGTGCTCGCGTAGTCCTCTCGATGAATCGCCGACGATACTGGACCATGAGCACCCAGACACCCCCGCCCCCACAAGGCCACACAAGGCTCCAGTCCGCAATCTCGCTTGCCGCGGCCGGCAAGTACGCCGAGGCCAAGGCGGTGCTGCTCAGGATTGTCCAGCAGACGCCCAACGACCCCGTCGCGCTGAGCGTCCTGGTCGCGTCGCTCTCGGCATTGAAGGAGTACGAAACGGCGCTCTACTACGCGGATCGCGCGGTGGAGGTCGCGCCAACGTCGGCCGGCGCGCTGGCCAACCGTGCGCGGGTACACATACTGGCGAAGCGCGTCCCCGAGGGTGTGGCCGATCTGCGTGCCGCGCTCGCCGCCAACCCCTCGAACATGGAGGCCCGCCTGGCGCTCGTCCATGTTCTGCACACCCGCAACGAACTCGATGAGGCGATGCGACTTATAGAGGAAGTAAAGAATGGGGCACGCGGCTCGGTCGCCTTCAACGACCTGCACGCGGGGGTGCTGCTCGCAATGGGTCGTGCCGACGAGGCTCTGGCGATCCAGAAGGCGATGATCCCCCGGGACCCTTCCAACCCCACCATCGCGGAGCGGGCCGCCGGCGCCGCGGTGTACGCGCTCGGGTCCACGCCCGCGGAGATCAAGGAACTCGCATCGCGGTTCGGTCGGCTGGTGAGCGTCCGCGTGGCCGTTTCGCGCCCCCCGTTCTCCAACACTCCCGACCCGGAGCGAGCACTCCGTATCGGCTTTGTCGGTGGCGATTTCCGCAACCACGCGAGCATGCGATTCTTCGAGCCCCTCGCGGCCGGGCGCGACAGGACGCGCGTCGAACTGGTGTGCTACATGACCTCTCCAGCCGAGGACGCCAGCACCGCGCGCGTGCGAGCGATATCGGACCGTTTCGAGCGCGTACACACGCTGAGCGCGGCGGCGCTGGCGGCGAAAGTCCGGGCCGACGGGATCGATGTGCTGGTGGACATGTCGGGGCACACGATCGCGAACCGGTTGGAAGCGTTCCACCATCACGCCGCGCCCGTCCAGATGACCTGGTTCGGTCAGCCGACCACCACGGGCGTCACGGCCATCGACTACCGGATCGTCGATTCGTTCACCGATCCGGCGGGCACGGAGGGCGACAATGTCGAGAGGTTGCTGCGGCTCGACCCGTGCGGGTTCTCGTTTCGCCCGGTCGAGGGAGCATCGGATGTGCAGGCCCCGCCATCACAGCGCGAGAACTCGCCCACTCGGGGTACGATCACGTTCGGCTGCTTCAACAACCTCACGAAGATGAACGACCAGACCTTCGGGCTTTGGGCGCGGATTCTGAAGGATGTTCCCGGTGCGACGCTGCGGCTGCGGCACTTTGGCTTCACGAATCCCGGTGTGTGCGAAAGCGTGCGTGCGAGGCTCGACGCCGCGGGCCTCAACGGTCAGGCCGCCCAGCGCATCCGCATCGACGGCCCTGCCAAGGGCTCGCTCTCGCTCATGGAGTGCTATCACGATGTGGACATCGCGCTCGACACGTTCCCCTACAGCGGCATGACGACGACGTGCGAGGCGCTGTCGATGGGCGTGCCGGTGGTCGGTCTGGCCATGGACCGCTCGGTATCGCGCCACAGCCTGTCGATCCTGGCCAACTGCGGCCTTGCCGATCTGGTTGCGCACACGCCCGATGACTATGTGCGCATCGCCGTCGCGCTGGCCCGGGACCCGATGCGTCTTGCGGAGATTCGCGCCACCGCGAGGGCACGCATGGCCCGCGTGGTCGGCGACGGGCCTGGCTTTGCCCGCCGCTTCGAGGCGGGCGTGCGGAGCGCGTGGCGTGAGTGGTGCGCGGGGCGGGCAGGGCGCGCCTGAGTTCCCTCAGTCCTCCGGATACCCAAGCCGCGTCGCCCATGCCGTCAATGTCGGCAGCACCGGGGCCAACTCCGCGCGATAGTTCCGCCACCGCCCGATGGCGCGTGCGTGGACGGGCGAGCGGACATCGCGGTAACTGGGAGTAGTGATGTAGCGAGCGTGCGGCGCATCGAAGTAGCGGAGCACCGAGCCGTCCCACGGCTCGCCGACGAAGTCGATCAGGCGGCGAGCGGTTGCCTCTGGGTCAGCGACCAGGTCCTCGTACCGGAGTTCAAGCACGCGCTGGCCGAGTGTCGCGGCGTAGTGCTCGCGCAGTCGTTGTGCGGCATCGAAGAACGCGCACACGCCATCGAGCGATCGCAGCGCCCGCACGCCGCGCGAGAACCCCTGCAAGTAGCACGACAGGCACGCGTCCCTGGGGTCGCGCTGGACGAACACGACCGGCGAGCGGGGGAACAGCAGGCGCGCGGTGACAAGGTCGGGGATATTCAGCGGGTTCTTGTCGACGATACGCCCGGCGCGCCCTCCGAGCAGTTCACTTGCGCGCTGTCGGTACAACTCCGCCCCGCGAGCAACCTGCTCCGTGGTGAACGCGAACAGGTCCGCGGGGAAGCGGCCCGTGGGCAGGAAGCGGGCGAACATTTCCTCGCGAACCCCTTGCAGGAGCGGCGCCTCATCGGTGACTGCCAGGCGTGGGTGCGCCGAGAGCATCTGCTCCACGAGCGTCGTTCCCGATCGCGGGAAGCCGACCACGAAGATCGGCGAGTCCGTCGCGCTCGCCTCGTCTGCCGGTGGCCACTTCGCGATATCCGCCGCGCTTGTTTCCTTCAGATAACGTTCCATCGCGACCAGGTGCGGGTCGCTCGCGGTCGGAGCGACGGCACCTCCGCGACAGGCGTGCGCCGCCTCCGCCGCGCCGAACGCCCCGGCATAGTCGCCGAGTTTATCGAGCACGAGACTCCGCTCAAGATGCAGGAGGGCGCGCCCATCAGGCGGGCAGGAGTCGACCGCCGCGCGGAGGATCGCCGCGGCCTCGCTCGGGTTGCCGGATTGCGAGGCCGCGCGTGCGAGCATGATCGCAGACATCGGATGCTGGGGCGCGGCCGCCCGCAGCAAGGCCGCCGCCCCGCTCGCTTCGGGCGCGTTCCCAAGCCGGTCGAGCAATCGCACCCGCTCGGCCAGTGCGGGAACACACACCGGATCGAGTTCAAGGGCGCTCTCAACGGCGAGCAGCGCCTCGTGGGTGCGGTGCGCGGCCAGTAGTTGCGAGGCGAGGTCGAGCCGGGCGATGACCGCGCCGGGGCCCGTCGGGTTCCGGGCGACGGTGCTGCGCCGGACCTGCACCGCTTCCGCGTGCCGTCCGAGCGAGACCAGCGCTCCGGCGAGCGCGCTGAGCGCCGCGCGGTCGCTCGGCCCCAGGCGCACGGCCTGACGCAGGGATTCGAGAGCCGCGTCGATCTGGCCCGTGTTCCAAAGCGCATCGGCGAGCATCCGGCAGGTGTCCGGCGCCGGATGTCCGAAGCGGCTCGCGGTGCGGTAGAGCGCAACCGCCTCCGCGAAGCGGCCCGCCCGGTGATGCTCGACCGCCCTGGCAAGTGTCGGATTCTGCTTGGCCATGCCCGAGTTTAGCGATCTGGACGTTGGCAAAAACGAAACCGGGACGCCGCCTTGGCGTCCCGGTTCGTTGTTGTGGCGTGTGAAGCGAGGCAGAGATCAGTTGCGACGGCGACGGGCCGCGGCGAGGCCGCCCAGGCCCAGGAGCGCGATCGCGCCGGGGGTCGGGACGATGGAGACGTTGTCGAGGTCGAAGGTCTCGCCGGTGAGCTGGAAGTTGTCGTTGAGCGTGACAAACTGCTCAACGCTGGTGCCAGCGAAGACGCCCGCGACGCCGGTGTAGATCAGCACATTGTTGAGGAAGTAGCGGAGTGTGTCCAAAGCGGGGTCCATCTCAACACGCATGTTCTGATAGGCACCCGGCGTCCACACGGCACCGGTGTTCACGAACCCCAGCCCGAAGCCGCCATCGTCGAGCACCGAGATGGGCCCGAGGTAGGAGAAGTTGATGCGCCAGGACAGGAATGCCTGGGAGGGAGCCTGCCCGATCACGTCGGTGTCCGCTCCGCCCGTGTTGGAGATGGCGAAATCAAAGGAGGTCGTGCTCGCGCCGAACCCCACGGCTCCGGAGACGGGTCCGAAGGCAAGGCGAGCGGCGCCCGGTCCGAAGGTCGTGTCCCTGACCTGGCGCTGGTGCTGCGTGCCCGCGGCGGGGAACACGCTCGAAACCGATGCCCACGGCAGGCTCACGCCGCTGGTGGACCAGCCGCCCTGCGGCTCGAGAACGCCAACGGCGAACGCCGGCGCCTCGAATCCGGTCGAGTAGGAGTTGGGGCCGCGCACCACGCCGCTCTCATCGTCGATGAGAGCCGAGGTGGAGACCGACGCGGGCGGACGGGCGAAGGCCGCGCCCGCGACCAGGGCAACAAGAGCGACTGCGGACACGGTGGACTTCATATCTCTCTTCCTTCTTACCGTGCCTTCCGGGCGCGGCAAAGTTGAACCCGGCGCGGGCAACCATGCCCACGGACGGGAAGACTGCGGCGGCAGCCGCAACAATTGCCGGTGGCCTCTTGCCACCGACGCACGGACCAAAGTTGTGGAGGGGTCTCTCTCCCTCACTCCACGGAGTGCCGCGAACACGGCACCCGTAGCGACAGCATACCACCATATCGAGGGTTCGCAAGGAGTTTTACAGCCTGGATTTCAGAAATTCTTCAGCACACCAAGAATGCGATAAGATGCGTGACTATAGTGGCTTACGAACGCCCGGACGCGGTTTTAGTCTTCCGCTGGCGCGCTCTCGTGCGCAAAAATAGTTCACGCGGGGTTCACGATTTTCAGAGTCACGGCTACCTCGCCTTGCGTGGGGAAGCACCCAATGGTCCTCACGCGATCTGGTGCGCGGGCTGCGGCGTGTCGGCTTTGATCTTCTCTTTCTTGACCGTCTCGCTCGGCAGCGCCTCCTCGCAACTGAGCAGCCACTGTTCGTCATCGACGCGGACCTGCAGGTGCACCGGCCGCCCCCACAGCATGCGCAGGTTCACAAGAACCTCCCGGGCCTTGGCCATGTCCACCTCGAGGCCGTTGAACTGGTGGGCGAGGTACAACTCCGCGCGGTTGCGGTAGTTGGCATCCACCACATAGATGAACGGCTGGCCCATGTTGGTCATGCGGTACAGCAGCGTCTGCTTGATGCGGGCAAAGTCGCGCGTGACGATCTTGCTCTCGCCGGTCTGCGGGTCGCGCTTGTACTGGTACATCTTGTGCCGCTCGACGAACTCGGGCGTCAGGAACTCGTCGATGAACTGGACATCGTTGTAGATGCGCCGGACCTCGAAGATCTTCTCGCGCCCCTTCATGGAGCGATCGTCGAACCCCTCCTGCGCGCCCAGGCCCTCCATGCGCTCCCACGCCGCGGAGTGCTGCCCGGTGTTCCACCTCCGCTCGATGTCGCGGAAGAGTTCGTACCCGATCTTGTAGGGGTTGAAGCCCCCGGGGGCCATCGCCAGGACGCCCGAGTGCTGGTCGGCATACTGCACGATCTCGGACGCCAGGGCAAAGTGCTGGGTCATCAACTTCGAGTGCCAGTAAACCGCCCAGCCCTCGTTCATCGTCTTGGTCATCGCTTGCGGGGCGAAGTAGTACGCCTCATCGCGGACGATCCCCAGCACATCCTGCTGCCAGTCCTCCAGCGGCGCGTGGCGCAACAGGAACAGCAGGACATCGCGCGTCGGCTGCCGGGGCGACTTGCCCCTCGCCGCCTTCTCCTGGTCCTCACGCCCCCGCCGCTCGCGGTCGAGCACCGCGCGGGGGTTGATGAACGGGTCCATGTAGTCCTTGGCGGGGAGTTTGTGGTCGGCATCGAGTTCGCTCGCCCGTCGATCCGCGGCCTCATCGCGGCTCTCTTTCTCGTACCCGCCGCGCCGGCCGCCCCCCCCATC
>CAYMWG010000055.1:0-13009 GCA_964393765.1 uncultured Phycisphaeraceae bacterium | reverse complement strand
GGCCTTGATGGTCCGCATGGCCTCCGCGACGCTCGTCTCCGCGTTGAGTTTCACCAGCAGATGCACATGGTCGTCGTATCCGCCGGCGCTCAGCAACGTGCCGTCGATGTTGCGGCAGATCCCGCCGACATAGGCGAAGAGATCGGGCCGCATCTCGCGATTCAGAAACGGCTCGCGATCCTTGGTGCTGAAGATCATGTGGTAGAGCAGGTTTGTGTACGACTGTGGCATGGGGGTGTCCGCTGGAAGTGTCGCCCATGCAGGGCTTAGGAAGCATAACGGACGACCTGCTTTCCAGGGGCTGACGCCCCTGGCTACAGACTTGAGGAAGCGAGCCTACCCCTCGTGCGGGGTCTCGCCGAGTTTGATCCATCGCGGGAGGTCGGCGATGGGCACCGCCGCCTGCGCGCCGCTGGCCAGATTCTTCAGGCTCGCGCCGGTGTCGGACTCGACGATCACGCAGAAGCGTGCGCCAGTCTTCGCCGCGTCCTGGATCAACTTGCCCACGTTCTTGGTGGCCTTGTACGAGCGGCGCGCGTGCAGGCCGGCCTTGCGGATGGCCGCGACGGTGGCGCTGAGTTGCGCATCGGCCTCCGGGGAGCCGTTGCTGATGACATACGCATCGGGGCGGTTACCGAGTTTCTCGGCGATCTGCTGCTCGCCGGGCATGAGGCCCTTGTCCGCGAGCACCAGCGAGAGCACCACATCTCCCATGCCAAAGCCCACCGCGGGGGTCGCGGGTCCGCCGAACATCTCGATCAACTGGTCGTAGCGCCCGCCGCCGGCGATGGCCCGCTCGCCGCCCGCGGCCTCGTGGATCTCGAACACCATGCCCGTGTAATACGCCAGGCCGCGGACGATCCCCAAGTTCAGCCAGCACCAGTCGGCGACGCCCGCAGCGCGCAACTCGACCCAGAGTTTCTTGAAGTAGTCGGGTCCGTGCCCGCCCATGGCCTCCGAGAGCATGGCCTGCGTGGTCGGCTCCTCAAAGCGGCTGGCCGTGACCATCATCTGGAGCATCTGCATGGCGCGCGTGGTGTCCATGCCCAGCGAGCGGGCCTGGTCGATGAACTGGTCGTTGTTGATCTTTCCGACCTTGTCGAGCAGGTTGAACCACGCCTGGAACATCTCTTTGGTGACGCCCCGAACGGTGAGCATCTGCTCGACCGCGCGCCGGTGGGAGATGCGGACCTTGACGTGCTCGTGGGTAAGGCCGAGGGCCGAGAGCGCATCGACCGCGCAGGCGATGAGTTCCGCGTCCGCCGCCGGGGAGTCATCGCCCAGGATGTCGCAGTTCCACTGGCGGAACTCGCGGAGGCGGCCGCGCTGGGGGCGCTCGGCCCGGAAGAACGAGGGCGTGCAGAACCACTTGGTGGGCCTGGGCAGGGCCCCGGCCCGGGCCGCGAACATCCGCGCGAGCGTGGGCGTGAACTCGGGTCGCAGGGCGTAGGTGCGCTCGCCGCCGGCGCGCGTGAAGGAGAACAACTCGTTCACGATCGCGTCCCCGCTCTTGACGGTGTAGAGGTCGAGATGCTCGAAGGTGGGGCCGTCGATCTCGTCAAAGCCGTGCCGGACGGAGACGCTGCGCCATGCCTGCTCGATGTAGCGGAGTTTGGCGAGTTCGGCGGGGTAGAAGTCGCGAGTGCCCGTGGGGGCCTGGAAACTGTGTGACGGAACCTGGCTCATGTGGACCAAGGATAGGGTCGCCGGGGCAGGGGCTTCGCGTCGAGAGCCGCGTTCTCAAGTTCTCGGGCCTTCGGGCCGAGAATGTTTGCAAGGCGAACAATCACCGGGCTTGTTTACACGGGAGAGACCATGCCGTTTCACTCCGCCGCAGTTGCAATCGCCGCGTGCATTCTTTCCGGCCCGACAAACCCGCCGCCCGGTCCTGTCACGTCAACGTACAAGACGCTGCAAGAGGTCGAGCCGCGCATCGCCATCAGCCAGGCGACGACTCCAGGCGATGCCGACAGCGTGTTCCGGATTGCGCAGAGCGGCTCGTACTACCTGATCGCGGAGGTTGAGGCGACGGGCGCGAGGGCGGGGATCGAGATCGACTGGGCCGTGGCCTCCAACGTCTCGATCGACCTCAACGGCTTCAGGATCAGCGGCTCGGCCTCGACCGCGCCGGGCATCCGCACCATGGTGTTCGCGGGGGGGACCACGCTCATCCTCCGCAACGGCACGATCGCGGGAATGGGATCCTGGGGCGTGGACGCCTACGCGCAGACACTGACGATCGAGTCCGTCTCCGTGCTCGACTGCGTCAACGGGATCAAGGCCGCGGGCAATGTCGTGTCGGTTACCCGTTGCAAAGCCTTCCGCAACGGCACCGGCTTCCGCCTGGAGGGGATGGCGCGTGTCGCGGAGTGCATCGCGGAGATGAACACGGGCGACGGCTACTTCACGTTCGGCACCTGCTCCTTTGACCGTTGCTCGTCGCTGTTCTCCGGCGGAGACGGCTTTGAGATCGGCTCGGGCTGCACCATCACCGCGTGCGAGGTCGCCGTGGCGACCGCGCAGGGCATCCGCGCAGGCTCGTCCTGCACCATCCGGGGCAATACCGTGCAGAACACGGGCGCGGGGGCGGCGGACGGGGCGGGCATCCTCGTCACCGGCACGGGCAACCGGATCGACGAGAACCACGTCCTCGGGTGCGACCGCGGGATCGACGTGGACGGCCTCTCGAACACCATCATCAGAAACACGGCCCACGGCAACACGGTGAACTACGACATCGTCTCGCCGGGGTCGCAGTGGCTGGGCGGAATCGTTTCGACTCCGGGCGGGATGGGCACCGCAACGCCGTGGGCGAACTTCGCCTCGCCGTGAGCGCCTCCGCGTGCTCTGCGCCTCGTGCGGCGAGCAATCAGGTCTTCGCGATGCCCTGGGCGCGCCGGCGGTGCCGCTCAGCGCGATCTGTTCCCTCGGTCGCTGCCGGCTCGTGCTGGCTGCGACGCAGACCCGTGGATTGATCGGGCGCGGGATGCGCCCTCACCAGCCACGCCCGGCGCATGGTCGCGAGCGTCAGGCCGGGCAGGACGAACAGCGCCAGCACCGCGATGAGTTCGGGCGTGCGGAGCAGGCGCACAGAGTTGGGCGTGACGAGTTCGTGGATCAGCACGATACTGCCGATGATCGAGACCGTGACCGCGGCGGCCAGCCCCAACCGCCGAAAACCGCACAGTCCTGACAGCATCCGGTGTCTACTCCCCCGCGGCCAGATCCGACCGGGAGGTGAGAGTAGTGGGCGCGCGGGCGCGGATCAAAGCCGGTGGCACCGGGCGCGGCCACGGCCCGGTCGGTGTCGGCTGATCGTCGAAGCACTGCCCGCTCCGCGCGTCAACAATCGGGCCTTGCCGATGCTCAACGCACATCAACCCTTACCCGCCCCGACACCCGGCCGGCCGCGCATCGTCATCGTGCCGTTCGCACCCACACCCTACCAGGTCCATCTCGCGGGGCGGCTCACGGCGGAACTGCCCGAGGCGGAGTTTGCATTCCTGTACGCCGACGAGTCGCCCGACCAGAACTGGACGATCGAAATGCCCGGCGGTGTGCTGGCGGCCCACCTGGCGACCAACTGCCCGCCCTCGGGCAAGGGGTCACTCCTGGACCAGCGGAAGTTCTTTCATCGCGGAAAGACGATGATCGACTGGGTGAAGCGGAGCGGGGCGGGCGCGGTTGTGTGCTATGGGCACAACGACCTGGGCCGCCTGCGACTGGCGCGATGGTGCGGGCGGAACGGTGTGCCCTTTTTTCTGGCCGCGGACTCCAACTCGCTGCTCGACCGGCCCACGGGCTGGAAGCGGCTGGTCAAAGACTCCTACATGCGAGCGTTCCTGGGGCGCGCTACAGGCGTGATGGTCTTTGGTCGGCGCGGCGCCGAGTACTTTGCGCGCTACGGCGTGCCCGCCACGCGCGCGTTCTTTGTTCCCTATGAGCCTGACTACTCGGCCCTCGAATCGGTCTCGCAGGCCGATGCCGCGGACGCGTGCCGCACGTTCTCGCTCGACCCGGCGCGACGCCGGATCGTCTTCTGCGGCCGCCTGCTGGGCCTGAAGCGCGTGGACCTGCTCATCGACGCGTTCGCACGCATCGCCGCCGACCGTCCTTCATGGGACGTGGCCATCATCGGCGACGGGCCGGAGCGCAGCGCCCTTCAGGCCCGGGTGCCCGAGAGCCTGAAGGATCGCTTCCGCTGGCTGGGGTTTGTGTCCGATGCACGGACGATCGGCGCGATCTATCGCGCTTGTGATGTGCTGGCCCTTCCGAGCGACTACGAGGCCTGGGGCCTGGTTGTCAACGAGGCGATGTTCCTCGGCCTGTCCGTGGCGACGAGCAACATCGTGGGCGCGGCAGCGCACCTGGTCCGCGAGGGCGAGCCGGGAGAAGGCGCCAATGGCCGGACCTTCCAGCGCGGCGATGCCGGGGCGTTCGCCCGGGCGCTATCCGACCTGACCGATCCCTTGCTTGCCGACTCCTTCAAGGCCAACTCCGGGGGAATTCTGGCCGCGTACCGCATAGAGGCCGACCCGGTGCTTGGGATGCGCCGGGCATTGATCGCGGCGGGCGTGCTCCGGGCGGATCGCTGAGGCCCGGATAACGCGCCGTCTCGCTTCGCGAACCCAATCCAGACCAAAGCAGTAGTGGGCAATAAGCCGACTAAGCCGGTGGAAGCACCCGCTTCGTGCCCGATCCGATCACGCCCATACCAGAGCCAGGCCCAACGTGAACCTCCAGTTCGACCCGACAATCCTGGGCTTGGTGATCGCCGGGGGTGTCCTTGCGCATCTCATGCTCGCGGCGTCGGCACGCTTTCTCAACCCGCTCATCACCCTCATCGGTATCTTCTTCTTTGTGGCTCCCTGGGCCGCGGCGGTCATCCCGGGCGCTGAGGCGCTCAAGTACGGGCGGTTGTACCTGTCGTTGCTGGCGGTCATCGTGGCTGTGGTCGTTCAACGACACTTCAAGATGAACTTCGCGGCGATCATGCTGATGGCATTTCTGGGCTATTACTGGCTCGCCGCAATCTGGAGCAGCAACCCGATGGGGGGCCTGCAGTTCAAGGCGATGGTCATCCCGGTGGCGCTCATGGGAGCGATGTGCGTGTCAGCCTTCAAGTCCGAGCGAGACCTGACCACGGCGATGCGCGTGTTTGCGGTCTGCTCGCTGCTGTTCCTGCTGCCGGCCATGGCCAACCTCGCCACCAAGGGCATCACCCTTGTGATGGGAGGTCGGTTCGCGCCCTTTGGCCTGAACTCCAACCGTCTCGGACACGAGTGCGCGTCGATGCTCATCATCTGCATGCCCATCGCGCTCTACGACCGGAACATCCGCTGGAAGGTCTTTGCCTACGGCGTCGGAACGATGGCCGCGGTGTGCGTCCTCGCGTCCGGCTCGCGCGCGGCGGTCGGACAGTCGGTCATCGCGGCGCTGCTCATGGGCCTGCCGATGCTCAAGCGGCCGTTCCTGCCGCTCAGTCTGGGCCTGGTGAGCGCGGTGATCCTGTGGGCGGTCATGCCGTCGGGCGCGGAGCAGGCCTACGACCGGTACACCTCGATCAACTTCGCCAACCGCGCGGGCATGTGGAGTTATGCCACCGAACAGTTCCTCACCTCCCCGATCATCGGCACCGGCTGGGTGTACGACGATGCGAACCGCGCCAGCGGCGCCACGGCCAACCTGCACTCCATCTACTTCCAGGTGCTCGCGGAGTTGGGCATAATTGGGATCGTGTTCTTCGGCGCGACCATCGTCGTCGGTTTCGTCGGCTACCTGCGCTTGTGGCGGCTGGCGCGCCAGCACGGCATCCAGACGCGATGGGTCTTCACGGGCGCGGCGTTCGCCGCGGCGGCTCTGGCCCACGGCCTGGCCGAGTCGAGCACACTCCTGCCCGGAACGATCAACCTGCTCCTGCTGGGCATGGGCTTTGCGATGCTCGGCCCCCTTCGCGAGATGGTGATGAACCGGACACTCGGCGAGGCCGCGCCCGCAGAGGGCTGGGGCGGGGATGACGCCGACGAGCACGACGCCTACGCCGACTACGGTCACGACGCCCGACCGGCCTAGGGCTTTGGCGCCAGCTCCATAAGCACCGGCCAGTGGTCCGAGCCTGCGGGATCGACGCGCATCCAGCCTCGGACATCCAGCCCCTGGCTCACGAACGCGTCATCAATCGCGATCGTCGCCGGCCACGCGAGCGGGTATGGCCCGCGCCCGCCACGCTCGATCCAGGCGGGATAGGTGCCCTCCGTGGCCAACAGCGGCTTGGCCCGGCGCAGACCCGCGGCAAAGTAAAGTTCGCGGCTTCGCCAGCCCGTCGGCGTTGCATTGAGGTCCGCCAGCACCACCACCGGCAGACCCTCCGTCTGCATCCTTGCTGCCACTGCCGCGCACGCCGAGGCCAACTCGTTCCCGTAGGCCCATCGTGCGGCGTTCCTGGGCGAACGGGGGTGGATGGCGATCAGCCCCCAGCGCGTCTCACCGGTCTGCCCCGTCGCGGCCGCCGGAACGCTCAGCACCGCCGCGATGAACTCCTCTGCGAGGTTCGCGCTCACGATGGTTCCTACGGGGTAAGGCTCCAGCGGCCAGCGAGACAGGACGACCCCCGCGCCCACGCGATCCGCCGGGGAGCGCTCGTTGAACAGCCGTTTGAGGCGGTAGGGATACTCGTCCTCGAGCGCAGTTCCATAGATCAGTTCGACCTGGAGCGGCACGTTCGGCTCGGTGATGGAGGCGACATCCGGCGAGGCCGCGCCGAGCATCGCGAACACTTCCCCGGGCGGTCGCTTGTGGCTGGCGTTGTAGTGCAGGAAGCGAACCGCGCCGGGGGCGCGGGCGGCGATCTCGAAGGTCCGCGGCAGCCACGCGGCGCGACCCGTCGACAGAACCCACCCATGCATCGCGCAGGCGAGCACCGCGAGAATGAACAGACCACGCCGGCGTGTCAGCAGCCATAGCACCGCGAGGGCGCATGTAAGCAGCAGCCCCTGCGCCGCGAGGTTGGCCAGCAGGTCGGCACGCCACGAGACGCCCGCGACCACCCACGCGAGCGCCCACGTCCACATCGCTGCAAGAGCCACCCAGGATACGCCGGTGAAGAGTTGAGACCGACGAGCAGGCTGGCCGCGCCTGCTCGGCCTCCGCTCCTCATCACGCGGAAGAGGCGTTACCCGCGGCGTGGGCCTGTCCTCATGAGCGTCGCGAGCCATGGCGTCCTTCAACCCCCCTGCTTCATCCACGCCCACTGCAGGGCCACGCCATCGACGAACGCGGTTTGCGGTTGGTAGTCGAGTTCCAGGGCGCTCCGCGTGAGGTCCGCCCAAGTCCGCTCGACATCCCCCGGCTGCATGGGCAGGGGCTTGACGCGTGCCTCGCGCCCGACGGTGCGGGCGATCGTCGCGATCATCTCGCGCAGCGGCACGGGCGAACTCCCGCCGAGATTCCAGACGCGGTAGCCGAAACGGTCCACGCGGTCGTATGCCGAGATCACGCCGCGCACGACATCGGCGACGAACGTGTAATCGCGGCTGGATTCGCCATCGCCATACATCGGCACCTCCTCGTCGCGGGAGATGAGCCGCATGAACTGCCCGATCGCGAGGTCGGGACGCTGGCGCGGGCCGAACACGGTGAAGAACCGCAGGCAGGCGGTGGGCATCCTCGTCAGGTGCCAGTGCGCGTGCGCGAGCAGTTCGCACGAGCGCTTGGTCGCGGCGTACGGCGACACGGGTCCGCTCACATCGTCATCCTCGGCGAACGGCGTCTTGGGATTGTTGCCATAGACGCTCGAACTCGAGGCCATGACGAACCGCGACACGCCCGCACGCTTCGCGTACTCGAGCAGCACGCTCGTGCCCAGCAGGTTGGCTCGCGTGTAGCCGATCGGATCAGCGATGCTCGGGCGCACCCCAGCCTTCGCGGCCAGATGGACAATCCCCGCGGGCTTGACGCGCGCCAGCATCGCGTCCATCGCTTCGGCATCGCAGATGTCGGCGCGGACAAACTCGAATGCTCCAGGCCTGCCCCGCGACACCTTTTCAACCGATGCGATGTTCGAGGACTTCAATCGCACGTCGTAGAACGTATCGAGGTTATCGACCCCGATCACCCTCTCGCCCCTCGCGATCAGCGCCTCGCAGAGGTGCGAGCCGATGAACCCCGCCGCGCCCGTCACCAAGATCGTCGCGGCGGTCCGTGTCATCGCCATTCCTTCCTCTCACCGTCGCGGCACCAAGGATGCGCCGGGCCAAAAAAACAAGCAGGGCGCCATCTTACGACAGCGCCCCGCTGGAGGAGAGAGAGATCAAGGGGAAGGTTCGAACGCTATCGGCACGCGCATAGGCGGCCTCTTGAACTTTCAATGCACTCGGGGGAGTGCGGGACGCAACAAACCGGCAAAGGCCGCAGATCGGCTCCAGACCCTCAATCATTGGCCCAGAACGGGCTTCGGATCAAGAGGCTCTACGCATGTGCGCGTGAAACGGTTCTGACCTGAAGTTCATTCCCCGGGCCGGATTGCCCATGTTCGCATGTGCGAACCTCGCTTAGAGGTCCGAGAACAAGAGCATTTTGCATGTCAGACCACCCCGCGCGGGTGATCGCAACCGAACTATCGCCAACCGGCAGCGCGATGATTGCGCTTCCAGAGACATGCGAGCAACCGCGAAAAATATCCGCAACTCGCTGAGAAAGTGGCCACCCGGCTCAATCCGGCTTGGGCTTGCGGCGCCTCTGCTCTGAAGCATCGGGTGCCTCGACATCCGCGGGAGCCGGCACATCCACCTCGTCCATCCCGGGCGCTGGCTTGTCGGTGTTCTGCCCCGGCCGGGGACCGCGCTGACGCCCCGCCACGCCACCACCACCCAGCCCGCCGTCCTTTGCGGCGTTCTCCAGCCGTTCCAGCAGCACATCCTGCTGCTCGGGCGAAAGGCTTGCAAACAGCCGCATCAGCCGCTCCCGCCGTTCTGCATCCATGGCCTTGGGACGCTGGCCACCTGACCCGGCACCCGCGCCGGGTTTCTCGCCGCGGGTCATCGCGTCGTCGCTTCCCGCACCGCCGGCGGCACCTTGGGGCCGGCCCTTCTCGCGCTCGCCCATCTTCTGCTGAACATACATCTCCTCGCGCCGCTTGGCCTCGCGCTCGCGGAACTCGTTGAGTTTGGTGTCCACCGCCTCTCGCTGCGCCGGCGACAGTTTCGCCCACACGCGCGTCATCGAATCTTCGACCTTCGGGGCGCCTGCCATCAACTCGCGCAGCCGCTGGCGCGCAGCCTCCTGCCGCTGGGCCGTCGCCTCGTCCATGACGGGCGCATCGCCCGGGTTCTCGCCCGCACCCTTCTCCTTCATGCGCTCAGGCCGGCCCGCGCCTCCCACAGGCCCCCCGCTCTGTCCCTGTCCGCGCGGCCTCCCAATCGCACGATCGATCTCCTGCGCAGCCCGCCCTGTCAGGTTCGCATCCTTCCGCAGCGTCACCAACTCGTCGCGGTGCTGCGCCATGTACGCACGGGCCGCGGCGCGCAACTCGTCGGTCACGGCGTTGAACTCCGCTTCCTGCTCCGCCGTCGCGCGCACATCCGCCGGCGCATCGTCGCGCGTCAGCACACTCAGCGCCTCGCGCAGCACCTCCGGAGGGATCCGCTCGCCCATCCGCCGCGCCTCCTGAGACTGCCCGAACGAGCCGCTCACCCCCGGCACCGCCCGCTCCTTGACCGCCGGACCCTTGAGCAGCGGCTCATCCGCCTTCTTCTCCGATTGCGCGGAGGCGCACACGGCCATGACGAATATCGCAGCGACGCCCGCCGCGCGACCCGCGTTGCTGACCAGACCGGACAGATTTCCATGAACACCCATGCTGTCACTCCAATCAAGCCCCCACTCGCCCAAGCACCTATTGTCGGTCACAACACTCTCGCTGCCGCGAAAAGCCCAACGCCCGCCCCTGCCTGATATTGCCCCGGCGGCGGCCGGGTTCCCCGGCGGCCGCACCTTCCGCCCCTTTACCGACCTTCCCCGCTCACTGTGCCTCTTCCGATCCCTCGTCCCTTCCTCCCTCACCCCTTCCCCCAAATGCCCATCGACAAAGACACCATCACGACCGCCCTGGCCAGCATCGCCCACCCGCGGACGGGCCTGGACATCGTGGCCTCCGGGGCGATCGGCAAGGTCGCGTACTGCGACGGGTATGCCAGTATCCGCGTTCGGGCCGGGGGCCTGACCGACGCGCAGCGACGGGCCATGAAGGACCAGATCGGCGCGGCGTGCCGGACGGCCGCGAGCAAGGTTGGCGGCTCGATCGCCGAGGTGCATACCGAGATGACCGATGACCCGCCTGATGCGCCCCTGCAAGCGCAGCCCGCTGCTCCGCCCGTGGGTGGTGGGGAGGCGGCGGCACCATCCAAGCCCGGCGCGATCGACGCCAGGTACATCATCGCGGTCGGTGCCGGCAAGGGCGGCGTGGGCAAGAGCAGCATCGCTGTCAACCTCGCCGTCGGACTCGCTCGCAAGGGCCTCGCCGTCGGCCTCATGGACGGCGACATCTACGGCCCCTCGCTCCCCACCATGCTCGGCCTCGGCACGCTCGACACCGTCGTCCGCGGCAAAACCATCCAGCCGTTCTTCGTCCACAACCTCCGGGCCATGACCATCGGCAAACTTGTGGACCCGGAGAAAGCGCTGGTGTGGCGCGGCCCGATGGCGCACGGCGCATTCAAGCAACTCGTTGAGCAGACCGATTGGGGCACGCTCGACTACCTGGTCATCGACCTGCCGCCGGGCACGGGCGATGTCGCGCTGACGATGGCGCAACTTCTCAAACTCACCGGCGCGATCGTCGTCTGCACGCCGCAGAAGGTGGCGCAGGACGATGCCGTCCGCGCGACCCGCATGTTCCAGCAACTGGGCATCGAGGTCCTGGGCGTCGTCGAGAACATGTCCTGGTTCGTCGGCGATGATGGAAAGGAGTACGACATCTTCGGTCGCGGCGGGGCGGAGCAGATGGCCGCACGCCTCGGCGTGCCCTTCCTGGGCGCGCTGCCCATCACCATGTCGCTCCGCGAGAACAGCGACCGCGGCGAGCCGACGGCCAACTTCACCGACGAGTCCGAGCCGGGCAGACGGCTCAAGGGATACCTCGACAAGATGGTGGAAAACGTCGAGAACCAGGTGGCGCTGGCGTCGGTGCGCCAGGGGCACACACGCCCGACGCTGACGATCTCGTAGTGACTGGTCTTTGGGTGGCACCGCTCTCCAGAGCGGTGTTCCTGATTCTCTTATGCACCGCTCTGGAGAGCGGTGCCACCAGAGGCAATGCCACCTCAAGCAATGCTCCCCGCCATCGAGCAACTCGATCTTCGCGACCCGGGGGCCGTGATCGCGGCACTTGACTCCGGCGCGCGGGCCAACCGCCAGGCCGCGTGCCGGACGGATTCGATCGACCACATCACGTCGCCCGCCCGACTCATCGCCAGCGGCGACCTGCACGACAACCCGCTGCACCTGGCGCGGCTCATTCGCGCGGCGGGCCTCGACGCTGCCCCACAACCCGGTCCGCCGCACCCCGGCAACTCGCACCTCACGCTCCACGAACTCATCCACTCCGACCGCCTCGTGAACGGGATGGACTTCTCGTATCGCGTGCTGGCGCGGGTGGCCGCGCTCAAGGCCGCGTTCCCCGAGCGCGTGCATGTGCTGCTCGCCAACCACGAACTCGCCCAACTCACCGGGTCGGAGGTCGTCAAGGACGGCGTCCGCTTCGTCGCGGCGTTCGATGAGGCCCTGGACTTCGCCTTCCGCAGCGATTCGGAGGCCGTCCGCGGGGCCGTCCGCGCGTTCATCCGTTCCATGCCCATCGCACTGCGAATGGCCCACAAAGGCGGCGACCTGCTCTGCGCCCATTCGCTCCCCGGCCCCGAGCGCATGGACCGCTTCGACCCGGCCATCCTCGAACGCGACCTGACCGACGACGACTATCTGGCGCGGACAGGCTCAGCGCACTTCATGGTCTGGGGTCGAGGCCAGACGCCCGAGCAACTCGCCGCGCTGGGCGCACGATGGAACGTCTCGCTCTTCCTGCTCGGGCACGAGAGGGCCGAGGCGGGCGCGATGCCGCTCGGGGAGGGAAACAACGCGGTGGTGCTCAACTCCGACCACGACCGTGCCGTCTACGCGGCCCTCGACTGCACGCAGCCCGTCACTGTCGAGAGCGTGATGCGGTCGCTGCGGTCGCTGACGGTGGAGTGATGAAGTGATGCGGTGATGAAGAGATTATGTGATGTGGGGGAAAGGTCTCCCGCGCGCGGTCACATCATCACACGCTCACACCATCACTTTATCATCCTTCACAGGCTTGCTCATAATCAAACTGTCATAGTTCGTCTCGCGCCAATGCCAGCGATCGACCGTGCGGTAACCGTGCCGCTGGTACATCGCCACCAGCCAGTCCGCCGGTTCCGGCGTCGAGAGCGCGAGTTCCGCCGCGCCCACCGCCGCGGCCCGATCCTCCGCCACTTTCAGCAACTCAGTGCCGATCCCCTTGCCCTGATGCTCGGGCTCGACGGCGAACTGCGAAAAACTGGCAACCCCGCCGACGGGCCGATCGAACCACGGCACGCCCGGCCACGCCCGCGCCGTCTGCTCGGGCGTCTTGAACATGATCGTGCCGACAACCCTGCCCATGTGGAGGGCCACCGAGCACTCGCCATCGGAGACGCGCTTGCGCGTGACTTCCTCGGGCTGGAACGCCGCGAGCGCCTGGATCCCCCGCTCCATGTGCTGCTTGTACGCGCGGTGCAGCAGGCCCGTGAGGTGCGCGAGTGAGTCGTCCGGCTCGAGCAGCCGGATGCGGACCTTGTTGGCGAGTCGTTCGGACAAGTGTGGTTCCGGCGGAGTCGGGACTTTAGGGGCGATCGGGTTCGGGGTTCACATGCCCACGGAACCCGAGCCCCGGAACCCGGACCCCGCTCTTCCATTCCGCACTCCGCATTCCGCATTCCCACTACCCTCCCCC
>CAYMWG010000054.1:0-13145 GCA_964393765.1 uncultured Phycisphaeraceae bacterium | reverse complement strand
GTCGTTGAGCACGACGTAGATGGTGCCGTCGGGCGCGGTGACGACATCGCGCACGCGTCCAAGGCCGCGGATAAGTTCCTCTCGCTCGACAGACTTGCCGCCCTGGATTCGGATGCGATCGACGTTTACGCCCGAGAGGCCGCCCGCGACGAGGTCGCCCTTCCAGGCCGGGAAGGCGTCGCCGCGGACGACGTCGAGGCCGCACGCACCAATCGAGGGCATCCAGCGATCCACCGGCTGGATGATCGTCGCGCCGTCGGGGGGGGGGGCTTTGCCGTCCTCGGTCCAGGGCACCCACTTGGACTCGCCGGAGTAATCGATGCTCCACGCGACCAGTGGCCACCCGTAGTTCCCGCCCTTCTGGATCAGGTTGATCTCATCCCCGCCGCGAGGCCCGTGCTCGGTGTCCCACAGCCGGCCCTCGAGATCAAACACCAGCCCCTGCGGGTTGCGGTGGCCGTACGACCAGATCGACCTCACGGCGTCTGGGTTGCCGACAAACGGGTTGTCATCGGGGACTCGCCCATCATCAAACAACCGATGAATCTTCCCGTTGGGGCGCGAGAGGTCCTGCGCGTGCGTGCCCTGCCCGCGCTCGCCGATCGACCAGTAGACGTAGTACGCGCTCTTGCTCCCCGCGGGGGCTTTCTGGAAGACGATGCGGTTGCCAAAGTGAAGGCCGGAAGGGAGATAGTGCTTATCCTCGGCCTTGAAGATGTCCTGGTTGTCCGTCCAGGTGGGCTTGCCGTCAACGTCCTTGATGTGGCCGCGGACGACGCGGGTCATGTTGGGGGCCATGCGTCCGCCGGTGTTTTCAAGCGCGTCGGCGTAGCCGAGGTAGACCCAGCCGTTGGTCGAGAACTCGGGGTGGAGCGCGACGTCCATGAGCCCGCCCTGGCCGACGTGCACGATCTTCGGGAGACCGGAGACCGGCTCAGAGAGTGTGCCGCCGGGCTTGCCAGTCGAGTGGATGCGCAGCGTGCCGGCGCGCTCGGTGACGAGCATGCGCCCGTCGGGCAGGAACTCGACGGCCCAGGGAATCTCGAGGCCGCTGTCGATCACCGTCTCGATCCGGTACGGCGCGTGTGCGGAGGTGTACACCCCGTCCTTGGCCTTGGGGTCGCCCTCGGCCTTCCGGAAGGCGCGGGCCTGCAACTCGCGTATGTGGACCACCAGGCCCCAGACCTCCTTGTCGGAGAACGTCTCCCCGAACGCGGCCATCCCCATGTCCGGGACGCCGTCCTTGATCGCGTCAAAGAAGGGCCGGTCGTGCTCGGGGCCGAAGAGTTCGCGCTTCAGAATGGTCTTGGTCCCCGCGCCACCGCCCTGCCCCTTGGCGCCGTGGCAGTTTGCGCAGTTGTTGGCCCACAGTTGCTCCATGCGTCCCCCGCTCCCAATCTGCGCGCCCGCCGGGGCCGCGGCGGAGAGGATTGCTGCTGAACAGGCCAAGGCGCGAAGGTGCTGGAGCATGAACGTTCCTCTGGATGTGCGGTGCAGTTGGTGCGGGGGGGTTGCGGGGGGGCGGGCGAAGCAAAGGCCATCAAGCGTACCGGCGTGGCAGGCGGGAGTCGCTGCTCGCCCGGCCCGGAAGGGCCCGATGCCGATGCCCCGGCACCGGTGTAGTCTTGTCTTATGCTCCGGCGGCATCATTACGAGTGTGCGTTCGAGGAGTTCCTGCGCTCCCGCCGGATCCCGTATGTCGCCGTCGACGAGGCTCGCAAGACACTCCTGCCCCGGGCCGCCGCGGGGGGGAGCGAGGCGAACGGGGCGGGGAACTCTGCTCCCGCGGAACCCTCGCTCAAGTCCTTCGACTTTGTGGTGTACGGCGATAGCGGGAACCTGCTCATCGACATCAAGGGCCGGCGGGCTGCGGCGGGGGGGCGCAGGCTCGAATGCTGGGCCACGCTCGAGGACATCGAGTCGCTGCGCCGATGGGAGGAACTCTTTGGCGGCAACTTCGAGGCGGCCTTTGTGTTTGTCTACGCCTGCGAAGAGCAGCCCCCCGATGCGCTGTTCCAGGAAGTCATTGAGCACCGGGGCGCGTGGTACGCCATGCGGTCGGTGCTGGTACGCGAGTATGCCCGCGCGATGAAACTGCGGAGTTCGCGCTGGCGTACCGTGGACCTGAGCGGCGAGACGTTCTCGCGCCTCAGCCGGTCCTTCGGCGGGCCGGGCACGGTTGGAGCGGGAGGGTGCGGGGGGGCGCGCCCGGCCGTCCGTGCGTACGATGGCGCGGGGATGGACCGAAGAAGGGTCTGGGACATCCCGGTGCTGGTCGGGCTTGACGACGACGGAGGTTTGCCGGTATGACGAATCGAACGCCCCTTGCTCGCGTTGTGACGGTGGGTGTCTGTGCCTTGCTCTGCTTTGGGATGGCCCCGGAGCAGGCGCACGCGCAGTCCGGATCGTCAACGCGGAAGGTCGACAAACTCGAGCCGCCCACGCCCGGCCTCGCCAAGACGGACGGCATCGTGTGGCCGATGCTCATGGGGATCGTCGTCGCTGGCGCTGCGCTGGTGGTGAACCTGATCCCCAGCAAGCGCGGCCACCAGGATTGATGTGAACGCGGGTTCCGGGTTTCGGGCTTCGGGTTCCGGGGGCAAGCCGCCGAGACCCGGACCACGGAACCCGGATCCCGGTTGCCTGCTGCTGACACACCACCGTCCCGGGAGTTTCAAATGAATGAAACAGCGAACTCCGGTCGCACCACCCTCCCGACACGACTCGTCGCGGCCAACGCCGCCCTTCTCGCGCTGCTGGCGATCCTCACCATCGCGGGGATGCAGACCCCCGCTGGAGCGCAACCAGCGGGAGGGGGGGGAGCAGGGACGAGAGGCCGCGGCGATTACACGCTGATCTCCGGTCGCTTCCAGGGGGGCACCGCGAGCGCCGTCTATGTGATAGATGGTGCGAACCAGGAGATCCTGGCCCTGACATGGGACCGGACCAAGAACGCCTTCGAGCCCGTCGGCGTGCGCAGCATGTTCAGCGACGGCCAGCGCCAATCCCCGGCGCGCTGAGGTTCGGACTCCGACCTGCCTCAGTTACAGATTGGAAGGCAATGCCAGATCAAGACCCCACCCATACCGCCCGCGTCAATCTCGCCACCGGCGCGCTCTGGGCGAGCGCGTTCATCCTCGCGGCGATGGTCGTGGTGCAGGCGGGTCGGCTGGTCTGGCCGCTGGGTCCGGAGGCCAGGGCCGACCTCATCGCGACGGTCGGCGACACCACCACGCTCACCTTCAACTCCGGCAACGACGACGTGCTGGTTGTGCTTGACGGCCGCGGCGAGCAGTTGTACACCTACCGCCTCCAGGGCCAGAACCGGCTTGACCTTCTCCGCGCGTACGACCTGAAGGAACTCTTCGGCACGGGTCGGCGCCTCGGGGCCGGTCGGAAGTAGACTCCTGGCACCCCGGCGATCGCCGCGGCGTATGATCCCCTACCGGGTGTGGCTGCCCGGCTCCGTGCGTCTTGACCCGTTCTCGCGTGCCGGCCGCGGGATCGGACCCCCCTCCTGCCGGTGCCAAGATGGTGCTCTTTACGTTGCGTGCCCGCTCCACGATGGAGCCCGGCGCACGGGCGGCGAGCGCGCCGATGACGCGACGACGCCCGGACGCACGCCATGCCCATCCTGCCCCTCCCGCAGTTCGAGGCCGACCTCGAAGAAGACCGAAAAATTTACGCCAAACTCAAACCGCCCACGTCGATCGTGGTGCGCTTCGGCGTGATGAAACTCGTCGGCGAGTTCCCCTACTCCGGCGACGCCAAGCCGGGGTGCGGAAGCAAGTTCGTGGTCCGCACGCACCGCGGAACCGAGGTGGCGGAGATGCTCACGAGCACCTGTCCGAATGCGGGCTGCTCCAAGAGCGTCACCCGCAAGGAGATGCTCGAGTACATCGACAACTCCGGCGGGCGCGACTACCCGTTCTTCAACCAGGGCAAGGTGCTGCGCCTGGCGACCGCCGAGGACCTGGCCCGCCAGACCACGATCGACGAGACCCGCACGCAGATGGCCCGCGCGGCCAACGCCATCGGACGGGCAATGGGCCTTCCGATGAAGATCGTGGACGCCGAGCCGATCCTGGGCGGTGAGCGCCTCACGTTCTACTTCACCTCCGAGGACCGGATCGACTTCCGCGACCTGGTCAACCAACTCGCCACCGAGCACCAGTCCCGCATCGAGATGCGACAGGTTGGCGCGCGCGACGAGGCCCGGTTGGTGGCCGACTATGAAAAGTGCGGGCAGCACTGCTGCTGCAAGCAGTTCCTCAAGGTGCTCAAGCCCGTGTCGATGAAGTCGGCGAAGATTCAGAAGGCCACGCTCGACCCGCTGAAGATCTCCGGGCGCTGCGGCCGACTGATGTGCTGCCTCCGCTACGAGGACGAGACCTACGACGACCTCCGCTCGCGCCTGCCCAAGAAGAAGAGCCGCGTCAAGACGCCCGACGGCTGGGGTACGGTGCTCGACAGCCAGATCCTGACGCAACTCGTGCTGGTGCGGCTCGACTCGAACAACGAGGACATCGCCGTGGCGGTGGAGAGTCTAATCAAGGACGGGGAAGCGCCCCCGCCGCCGCCCGCACCGCCGGAGTTCGCTCCGTACTCCGCTCGAGATCAGCGTCCGCGCCGCGAAGGAAGCGGAGGGCCGCCAGGACCGGGCGCAGCCAGCGGAGACCGGCGCGATCGAAGCGGGCCGCGGGGGGGGGCGGGCACACCGGCGGCTGCGCCAGAGCCGATCGCCGATGCTGCACAAGCCGAACCGCTCGGCGAGGGTGTCGCGCCGATTCAGCCCGCGCAGGCGGGCCGTCCTGAGCGCGGCAGCCGGGATCGTCGCGATGGTGGCGATCGCGCCGCTCAACGCGGTGGGCAGAGCGGACAAGGCGGACAGCAGAGTGGTCGCGCGCCGGATCGCGGGCCGCGCCCGCCCCAGCAGAATGCTCCGCAGGCTCGCCCCGCCCCTGAGGGTGAGCGGCTCCTCTCAGACGCCGACGAAGCGGATGACTCTGGACCTGATGACGCAGAGCCGCAGACAGGCGAACCCGGACAGCCGGGCGCGCAGGAACCGGCGCTTGGTCCCGATGGTCAGCCCCGAAAGAAGCGCCGCCGGAGGCGTCGAAGGCGCGGTGGTGGGGGGGGTCCGGCCGGTGCGGGCGGCGAGACACCACCCACCGCGTTATGAGGCGATGAGGCGATGAGGTGATGAGGTGAGAGGTGAGAGGGTGAAAAATCACCATCACCATCACCATCACCATCGCAATCCGCAATCCGCAATCCGCAATCCGCAATCCCACTTCCCACTTCCTCACCCCCCCGGTCTCACCAGCCCCTTGGCCCCGAGTGTCACGATGGTCATCTCGCCCATCGCGCGCCGCTCCAGGTATCGGTTCACTTCATTGAGCGTGATCGAGGCGTACTGCACCGCGATCTCTTCAAGCGAGCGGGCCCGCCCGAGGCGGTAGTGGTCGCTCACCAGCGCTGCCGCGCGGGCCCCGGTGGATTCGCCGCTGAGCACGATCCCCGCGCGGATGCCGATCAGCGCCCGCTCCAGTTCCTCGACACTCACCGCGCCCGCTGCCGTGTTGACCCGCGCGAGCTCGGCCAGCAGCACGTCGAGCGACTCCTGGGCCCGCTCGGGCGTGGTGCCGACATACGCCAGCACGCGCCCGAAGTCCCGGTCCGATGAGTACGACTGGCTGACCGAGTAGCACAGAGCCCGCTTCTCGCGCACCTCCCTGAACAGCCGCGCCGACATCCCGCCGGAGAGCACCGATGCCACCACCCGCTCGAGGCGGCTGTCGGGGCTTGGCTCGGCCGGCGCCTCGTGCAGAGCGATGATCTGCACCTGCGATGACGTGTCGTCGATGTGCCTGTAGGTGCCCCGGGTGGCGGACGTGCCGACCCGCACGGGTGTCGCCCCGCCCTTCCAGCCCGCGAGCAGTCCGTCAAGGACACGCGCGATCGCATCACCACCTCCTCCGCCCAGCACGTCCGCATCGCCCGCGATCGCGAGAATCGATCCCCCGCCGCCCGGGCGCGCCCGCGACACCCATCCATCCAGCAAATCCTCGCGCGTGATCGCATTGAGCCCCGCTTCCGTGCCCAGGCCCGACCGGTTCATGGGCGGGTGGGCGTGCAGTTCCTTCGCGGCGATGACCGCTCGCTCCTGCGGGTCGTCCTTGAGCGATTCAAGCGATTGCAGGCAGAGGTCGCGCGACGGCCCGATCGACGCCTCATCGAACCGCGGGCGCAGCACCATGTCCGTCAGCAGCGGCAGGACCTCGTGGAGCCGAGTACCCAGCGTGGTCACGCCGAAGCGCATGTGCATCGTCGAGGCGTCCGCCGACCGCATGGCCCCGAGGCGGTCCCAGGCGTCGGCCTGCTCGCGCGAGCCCAGGTCGCCGGCGCCGCGCATCAGCAGTTCCGACCACATCGCGCTCAGGCCCTGGCGGTCCTCGGGCTCGCCCGCGCTCCCGGCGGGAAGCACCCACGTCAGGCCTATGGACCGGACGCCCGCCATGGGCTCGAGGATCAGCGGCATGCCGCAAGCAAGGAGAATGGTGCGGATCGCGGACATCATGGTTCCAAGAAAGGGTGAGAGGGTGAGAGGCGTCCGGCGGCGCAATCGGTGCAGCCATCATAAACGGCCCGTCCTGTTCCGGTGCGCGCCGCGTCGCGCCCCCAGTCGCGGCCATCAGGCCGATTGTGGTGGCACCGGTCTCCAGACCGGTGCGTGCGTCTTTGCCCGCGCAGACCCCGCTCTGGAGAGCGGGGCCACCACCCGCCGGAGGTTCTGCATTTGTTCCGATGGCTGGCCGATATTGCCGCGCTGGTCGTGGTCCTGGCCCTGGGCTCGGGCGTGCTGCTCTTCGAGCGTGCGCGCAAGGACCGCGAGGCCACCATCCACCGGGTCGCCGCGGATGCCCGCAGGCTCGAACTCGAACTCAAGTACCGGGCTGCGAGCAAAAGCGTCGAACTCAACCCCCGCGGCTGGCCGGTGACCGTCGACCCCAAATGGTTCGACCTCGCCCCCCCGATCAACTCACTGCTCTCCCCGCACCGGCCGTGGGTCGAGGTTGCCTCGACCGACGAGGCGGGCCTGATGCACCCGCGTGTCCGCATGGCCGTCGACGAGAGTTACGCGGCGTTCTGGTACAACCCCTACCAGGGCGTGGTGCGGGCGCGCGTGCCGGTGATGGTGAGCGACGAGCACGCCGCGGAGATTTACAACCGAGTCAACGGCACAACAATCGGCTCGATCTTCTTTGAGGAGAGGCCGCTGCCGGTGCCCGATGTGCCGGTGATGAAGCCCGCGCCCCTGCCGGAGGGCACACCGCCGACCGAGACAAGCGAGCCGCCACCGCCCATGCCGCGCGCGGACGCGACCGGGCATCGAGTCGAGGCGGACGCGGCACGCAAACCTAAGCGATAGCGTTGCGGGTTTACAAGCGGGCGAGACCGGTTGGACTTCTACCAATCTCTCCCGTGGACCCCTTCGTTCGTGTGAAGGCCGACAAAGAGATCAAGCGTGTGGAAAACGCCGGAGAAGCCGGGCGTCATTTCGCCGATTCCGAGGCCGGGAACGAACGTTCGTGCAGCGCGGTGTGAGGCGTGGCCATCGGCGGCGAGCGTGGGAACGCCAGCCGTCATCCCGCGGGGATCGGGGAGAAAAGCCCCGGGCACGAAATCGCGTGTGAACGGGTGGAGCGAAAGCAGAACCGCTTTGTTGGAGGGGAATGTCACCTCGCTGTACCGACTCGCGACGATCTGCGAGACTCCCGCACTGCGTGTCTCACGAGCCCAGAACTGCGGGCTTGCCAGGAGCGAGCACGACAAAACGAATGGTGCGCCGCCGGCACCGCGCTGCGCGGTCTGCTCGGCATCGAAGAACACTCCAATCGGAACACCATCGTAGTAACGGTCCATCAGCGCCCAGTGCCAGACCGTGTGGGACTCGAAGTAGACGTTGAAGGTGATAGTTTCGCCCGCGCCGGTAACTGCGTGCGGCGGATTCGCCGGATCTGCAAACATGGGAAACGAATCTCGCCAATCCGTAGCGTACAGCGACAGAACCGCGCCGTGCTGGCCCAGATAGGCGAGCGTCTTTGCCCGCAGGGCGTGCCGCCGAAATCCCGCGATCCCCACCGCCAGCAACGACACCAGAGTCGCGATCACCGCGATCGTTACGAGCGTTTCGATCAGCGTGAACCCGGGGGGCTTCCAGGCATCGCGCCCCGTTCGATCTGCTCGGCCGGTGCGATGCACGGCGGGAGGAGGAAGGAGCAGCAAGAAATGACCCACGAAGAGCATGACGAACAGGGAACCAGATTTGAACATCAGCAACTGCGTCTCGGACACGAATGCAAGGTGACGAGTCAATGCGCCGAGACAGTTGCAGACAGGTGTAGCCCCCCGCACATATTGCACAACCGTCGCTCCGAGCATCGCCGCCAGCAGCGCCAGTGCCGCGCGTTCGCACCATCGCCGCTTAACACCCGCGGCCCACAGTACGGCCACAAGCACCTCCACGATCGGCAGGCCGATCTGTATGATGTCCGAGCTCCAGTCCGGAAGGTACTCCCACGTCAGGAGGGACCGCTGGAACTCTGGAAGATCATTCAACTTTGCGACGCCCGCAACCGCCAGAACCAGCATTGTGAGCCCGGCCGCAGCCATGCCTGTGCAGATGCAGAGAAAGCGTCCACGGGAGCACTGCCTCGATCCAGGGTCAGGTTGTGCGGCACCCGCCCGGCTTGCGGGTTCACCATCGGCACAACCGAGCGAACTCTGTTTCATGTCCGGCACGGCAGTGGTCACGGGACATAGCAGAAGCCGTAGAACTCGGAGTCATAGCAGTTCATCGTATAGGGGGTTCCAGGAATACAAGAGCCGTGCGAAGGACCGCACGTCTGGGGTGAGATGGTGCATGAGCCGACCCAGGTGTTGTACTCCGCCAAGTGCCTCCCGGTGTACCCCGACGGCGTCGGCACCCCCACGATGACGTTGACGGATCCCGTCGACTGAATATCGCAAAACCACACGGCAGGATATGGAATCTTTCCGGAGCAAGGAATGTACCAACCTTCACAGCAGGTAGAGTTGGTCGGGATGACGCAGGCCCCAATCGTCGCCAAGGCCGCGCCAACGGGGATCAGCGTTCCGACGACCATGCCCAACACAGATTTCCGGTTCATCATTAGCAGTACTCCTTGGTTGCTCGATATCCCCTCACCCTCCACGTCAGAAGCGCGACCGCGAACGCCGACAGCAGCGCCAGCACCCCCCATCCCAGAACGCGTGAGCGGTCAACAGGCTGTTTCAGTGGCAGCCCCGGCAACGAATGGCTGGCGGATATCGCGCCGCTGTCCGGGTCCAAGCGATCATCCACCCCTCTTCGATAGTCCAGAACGCGGGCGATACGAGGCTCGCCACGGATCGGGTCCGAAACACCGGCCTTTGGAATCGCCAGGGCTGCAGTCAGTTCATCCGCGGTCAACCCGACTTGTTCCACCGCCACGATCCGGCGCCATTCGCGATTCTTCGCATCAAGTCGGCGGACTGTGTGCGCAGCCCATGGTCCCGAGTCCCCGAGCCGCTTCCAGTCCCCGAAACGCTCGACATGTCCCACCCAATGGGCATCGGGGTGCTTCAGGATGATTTGAGACTCCACAAACCCCCGGTCATGCTCAAGGCTCCAGATTCCGTCGTAGACCCACTCAAGGACGCTGGGGTCCGGTGAAGCGAACGTAGCTCGCCAAGTCAGTTTGTCGACCGTCAGATTCTTGAGGTCAAGCCCGGAACTCTTCGTCGATCCGAACTTGCCAAAGAACACGGCCTCCAAATCGGGGCGGAAAACAAACTCCTGAGACTTCGGGTTTGTGTCGGGTGTCCTGCCTGTCTCCACCGCCGACGGATCGAAGACTTTGAGTGTGTCGTTCATCCGCTGCCAGGACTCCCGCGACCCATATGTGGTATCCATGACCAGTTGGCCCGGATATTCCATCCCGAAACGCCACCGATCTTGACCGATGCGGATCAGCAGCAGATGTGTGAGCGTCTTGCCGTCTCGGAGTTGACGCTCTACCTTCTCGAGTTCCGGCCGTCGCGGGTGGAAAGGCTTGTCACCGACCTCGCTGCGGAGGGACGCCAGTTCCTGCGCCGTGAGAACGCAGCGATCCTCGTATGTCCAGCCAATGGCCAGATTTTCAGGGAGGTCCATCCTCTCCGCCCGACCGCACTCCTCCGCAAGCCAAGCGCGAACCTGCGGCTCAGTCGGGTTGGCCTGCATCCCGATGCAGAGTGTGGAAGCGGCGAAAATGGCAGCTGAAATGAACACGAGCGGAGGCCTCCGTAGACCGGTTCGCTGGACCGGTTCGCTGGACCGGTTCGCTGGACCGGTTCGCTGGACCGGTTCGTCTTCGAGTCTACTGTGCCCCGACGGGCTTGTCAACTGCAAGGTTGCCCTTCACCATAACGCGCTTTATCAACGCCAAACGCATGAACCGAATCTGGCTCGTATTCGCCTGCGGCTGTTTGGCCTGTGAATTTTCGCGCCTCGCCGCCGCCGACGAGCCGCGCATCCTGCTGTTCACGCGCACCACGGGCTACCGGCACGACTCGATCATCGCCGGGGCTCAGGCGATTGTGAAACTGGGAGAACACGGCGCATTCGGCGTTGACCCCACCGACGACCCGTCGGCCTTCACCGCCGACAACCTGAAAAACTACCGCGCCATCGTCTTCCTCAGCACCACAGGCGACATCCTGGACGATGCCCAGCAGGCAGCGATGGAGTCCTTCATCCGCGCCGGCGGCGGATTTGTCGGCGTTCACGCCGCGGCCGACACCGAGTACGACTGGCCGTGGTACGGCCGGTTGGTCGGGGCGTACTTCAAGTCGCATCCCGCGGTTCAGGAAGCGATGATTCTTGTCTCAGACCGCGTCCACCCCGCGACATCGCACCTGCCCGCGCGCTGGACCCGCACCGACGAGTGGTACGACTACACCGCCAGCCCCCGCGGCAAGGTCCACGTCCTGATGAGCCTCGATGAGCCGTCGTACCAGGGCGCGGCGATGGAAGGCGGCAGGCTCGACCACCCGATCGCGTGGTGCCACGAGTTTGACGGCGGGCGCTCGTTCTACACCGGTCTGGGACACACGTCCGGGTCGTTCGCCGAGCCGGCGTTCCTCGAGCATCTCAGGGGCGGGATTCTCTGGGCCGCGGGTCTGCTGCCCGGCGATGCCTCGGGCACGGTCGAGTCTTGCTTCGAGAAAATCATCCTCGATGAGCATGTATCCGACCCGATGGAGTTGACCGTGCTGCCCGACCTGCGCGTGCTGTTCGTCGAGCGCGCCGGAACGATCAAGGTCTGGAAGCCCGACACGCGAGCGACCGTAACCGCCGGGTTTGTCGAGGTCTCCACCGAGATCGAGGACGGCCTGCTGGGCGTGACGCACGATCCGGGGTTCGCGCACAACAACTGGGTGTATGTGTTCTACTCCCCGCGCGGGAGCGAGCCCGTCCAGCGGTTGTCGCGCTTCACGCTCAGGGGCGATGCGCTTGACCCGGCGAGCGAGCGCGTCCTGCTCACCGTGCCGACGCAGCGCCTGGAGTGCTGCCACTCCGGCGGGTCGCTCGCCTTCGGACCCGATGGCTGCCTGTACATCTCCACCGGCGACAACGTGAACCCCTTCGCCTCCGACGGCTACGCGCCCATCGACGGGCGGCCGGGGCGTGCGCCGTGGGACGCCCGCGCCACGTCCGCAAATACCCACGATCTCCGCGGCAAAGTCCTCCGCATCCGCCCGCGTGCGGATGGGGGTTACGACCTCCCCGATGGCAACCTGTTCCCGCGCGACGGGAGCGCAGGCAGACCGGAAATCTACGCGATGGGCTGCCGCAACCCCTTTCGGATCAGCATCGACCGCAACGGCGTGCTGTACTGGGGCGATGTCGGGCCCGATGCGAGCGAGCCAAAGGATGGGCGCGGCCCGGCGGGGCACGACGAGTTCAACCGCACCAGTCAACCCGGGAACTTCGGCTGGCCGCTGCTGATCGCGGACAACAAGCCCTACAGCGAGATTGACTTTGAGACTTCGACCAGCGGAGCAGCGTTCGATCCGGCCGCGCCCGTGAACGACTCGCCGCACAACACCGGCTCGCGCGAGTTGCCGCCCGCCAAGCCCGCGTGGATCTCGTACCCCTACGCCGAGTCCAAGGAGTTCCCATGGATCGGCGAGGGCGGGCGCACCGCGATGGCCGGCCCGATGTACGCCTACCGCGCTGCCGCCGGCAGCCCCTTCCGCTTGCCCGCCTCCTTCGATGGCGCGCTGTTCATCTACGAGTGGACGCGCAACTGGATCAAGGTCGTTCGCTTCGATGACGATGGGGAAATCCTCTGCGTCGAGCCGTTTATGAGCGGCACGACGTTCACGCGCCCGATGGACCTGGAGCTCGGCCCAGACGGCTGCCTCTACGGCATCGAGTGGGGCACGGGCTTTGGCGGTGGGAACCCGGACTCGACGATCTTCCGCATCGAGCATTACCGCGACGGCGTGCGTCCGCCGGTCGCGAGAGCGACGGCCTCGCGCACCGACGGCCCGGTGCCGCTGCGTGTGGGGTTCTCCGGCGCGGGCTCAGGATCTCGCAACGCGGGATCGGAGATTGATCTTGCCTGGGACTTTGACGGCGACGGAGTGATCGACTCGCGCGAGCGCGATGCCGAGTTCGTGTACCCGAAGCCTGGCGACCGCACCGCGCGCCTCACCGTGACCGATCGCCGGCGTGGCCTGGCCAGCGCCTCAGTCGCCAACATCCCCATCGTCGCCGGCAACTCCGCGCCCATCCTCCGGTTCACTTGGCCTCCCGATGGTGGTATCGCCGACATCGGCGAGAGCGTGGGGTTTCGCGTCAACATCGAGGACGAAGAGGACGGCGCATTCGATCCGTCGCGCGACGGCGAGAGGCTGGTGCTTCAGCCGCTCCTGGGGCACGACACACACGCGCACCCGGCGCTCCAGTTGCACGAACCCGTCGGGGTCGTGCGGCTCGTAGTTGACGCATCGGAAGCGCCCGAGCATCAGGAGGGTGGCCCCGCTCTCCAGAGCGGGGTGGGGAACGGGGTAGGAGGTGGGGGGCACACCGC
>CAYMWG010000053.1:0-13261 GCA_964393765.1 uncultured Phycisphaeraceae bacterium | reverse complement strand
TCGAGCGTGGTGCCGGCGAAGTTGCTGGTCTTGTGGTTCAGGCCGCTGAGGCGGTTGAAGAGCGTGGTCTTGCCGGTGTTGGGGTTGCCGACGAGCGCGATGATGCGCGCCTCAATCGGCCCCCCCCCGTGCCCCGAGCCGTTCCCATGAGTCGAATCGGTCGTCGGCATGATGAGAGGAGGTGACGCCATGGGGAATCGCGAATGACCACACCTGACCCGCTGCCCCCGCCGCCCACCCACTAGGCCGGGACCGACACAAAGATGCGTTCCGCCATCGCCCGCGACAGGCCGATGCGGCATCCGCCTGCCCGGTGACACCCGCACTTGGCACCGTCAACGCCGCGGACGGTGACGACGCACGGCTCGCCCGATCGGGCGACGGTGATGAGGGCGCAGTCGCACAGGCCCATCGCCCGCAGCAGGGCCGCATCATCCGTGGACATCCGGGTCTCGCGGATGACCGCCCGCTGCCCGCGCTGCAGGCTCGCGAGGGGAACACTGGACGCCGCTGGCAAAGCGGGCGACAACGAAACGGGAAGAGTGCTTGTCGCGGCGGTCATGTTCCGAGGATCATAGGCGATTGAGACTGAATCGCAGGAGGAGGTAGTGCCTCAGTTTGAAATCCGTATCGATGCGCCAGATTGACCATGATCGCGGGACACTACCCGACCGATTTTTTGCGAGTTTGCTGCCAGAGAAATGCGTTTTCTCTTGCATACTCGGCAAACCCGTGATAAGTTTCGTCCGTACCTGTTCTGGGGATTGGAGAGAGAACCATCCCTACATCTGAAGGCTCGGCTCATCGCATCTGCGAAGGGCTTTTGTATGTGCGTCCTGTATGCACAGCGCAAGAGTGCTTTCAAGGGCGGCTTTGGGCGGGCGTACGGACCCACGGAAGGGACTGTCTGCAACTCTACGGATTGGGGTGGGTTTTTGCCGCGCATTGCGGCCCGTGGTCTTCGAGGCGGCGACCACGGGTCGGTTTGGATTTGTACGTTCGCGGGAGGGGATGAACTCTCTCTCGCCGGGGTGGCGAAAGCCCCCCGGCGGGACTTGCGGAATGACGCTCACCGTGCGAGTTTTTCGCGCGCCAGCAGCGCAGCCCCGAGCAGTCCCGCGTCATCCTCAAGTTGGCTCGCGACGACCTGCACCGCGTGAACACGGTCCGGGAACGCGACCTCGCGCACGGCCTTGCGGATCTTCTTGACCCACGGCTCGCCCAGCGCCTCTGTCAGCCCGCCGCCGACCACCACCTTGGGGATCGACAGGAGCGTCACGACGTTGGCGATGGCGACACCAAGCAACTGCGCGGCCTCATCCAGGACCTCGCTTGTGAGTCTGTCGCCCTCGGAATACGCCGCAGCGATCATTCTCGACTTGATCTGCGTCAGGTCGCCGCCGCAGAGTTGCAGGAGCATGGACTTGCGGTTCTGGCGCATCAGCGCGACGAGCCGGTCGGCGATGGCGGTACGCGAGCAGTTCTGCTCGAGGCTGCGGCGGGCCATGGGCGCGTTGGGGTAGAGGATGGTGTGGCCGATCTCGCCGGCGGTGAAGAAGCCGCCGTCGTAGAGCGCGTTGTTCAGCACAAGGCCGCCGCCGATGCCCGTGCCGACCCAGACGCCCAGGACCTCCTTGTCGCCGCGGGCAGCGCCGGCCTTCCATTCGCCGTAGACCGCGACGTTGACATCGTTCTCCAGCATGACCGGGACGTGCAACTTCGTCACGAGGATTTTGGCGAGGGGCACATCGTTCCAGCGGAGGTTGACGGCCTCGAGGACCACGCCCGCCGCCGGGTCGATCGCGCCGGGCGCGCCAATGCCGACGCCCCCGAGTTGGGCGACGGTGATCCCGGCCTGAGTGCAGGCCGCCTGAACGCCCTCGACAATCCGAGCGATGATGCTGGCCTGGCCCTTGTCGGCCATGGTCTTCTTGCGCGATCGGCCGATGATCTCGTTGCCGGGCGCAACGACACCGATCTGCATGTTGGTGCCGCCGAGGTCGATGCCGATGTAGGGCTTAGCGCGTCGGGCCATGGGGGGAAAGGGAGGAGGGAGGAGGGAAGAGGGAAGTCGGCACTGAGGATATCGGTCCGGCGATGATGCCGGAATAGCGCCGGGCTGGGGCCGTGCGCTGGTGGCCGTGCTATCGTGGGCGCTCATGCCAGGCCAGCAACCGCCCCCCTCCCCCCCACGGTTGTCGCCGCTCGCACGCAGACAGTGGAGTTGGGTTGACGCGGCATGGCTGCTTCTGCCCTTGGGCGCATGGCTCGTCGCAACCCTCTACCTCGGCGGCGACATCGGCAAGAGCACCGACGACTACTCGGCAACGCTTCGGGACCCGGCCACGGGCGAGTTGCCGTCTCCCTTCAACCTCTGGGCGATGTACCCGTACTTCTGGCGACCCCTGCACATCCTCATGTGCTTTGGCGGCGGCACGCTCCTTGACGGCCATTGGCGCGTGCTCGGGGTCTTCTGCGCGGTCATGCACGGCGTTGCATGCCTGGCGGTGTACGCGTTCCTACGCCTGGGGACGCGCTCGCGCGGGCCTGCCGCGGCGGGTGCGCTCGTGCTGCTCGTCCACCCCATGAACTTCGAGGTGGCCTTCTGGTTCCTCTCGATTTCCGCGGCCATCGCGACCTCGCTCTGGTGCGGACTCGCGGTGTGGTGCTCGCGCCTCGTGGTGCGGGAGCGGAGGGTGCGGGCGATTGAACTGGGCGGCATCGCGGTTCTGGCGTTGAGCATCCCGTGCTTCTACGAGCAGCCTGCGACAGGAGTGCTCGCCCTGCCGCTGGTACTTCTCGGAGGTTGGCTGGGCGCTGCGCGGGCTTCGAGACCTTCGCTGCGCAACGCGGCGGTTCGCGCGCTCTCGCTGTGTGGGGTCGCGGGTGCCATGAACGTGGTGTACATCGTGCTGCTCCGCTTGACCGCGCCCGCCAGTTCGCGCGGCAGCGCGGGCTCGTTTGTCACCACCGATCGGCTGCTCGCCCGCGTCGGCGAAGTCGCAGGTTCGGTACGCTGGCAGTTGTATGGCCATCGCCTGCGGGAAACCGCCGCCGGCGCATGGGAGGTCGGGATCGAGACGCTCGCGACGCCGGTGGGAATCGGCGCGGTCGGTGGGCTGGCCATCCTCGGAGTGATCTGGGCATGGGCGTGGACGGTGGACGTCACGAGCATTGCCCGAGAAGAGCCGTCGATCCGTCGGGGCCAGGTTGGGGCGCGCCTGTGCTGGACCGGGGCCGGGATCGTGCTGTTTCTTGGCGGGTTCATCCCGATCGTGCTGATGGGACGGCAGAACGTCGAGCCGCGAACGCTGTACTTCCCGCTGGTAGGCGTGTGCCTCGTCGTCGCGCAGGTGCTCGACCTGCTGCTCGGGCCGGCGCGGGTGCCGGGCCGCAGCGCCTCGTGGCCCGCCCGATCCCTTCTCGCGGCGATCGGGCTCACCACGGGCGGCGCGGTCATGGCAGGGAGCATCTGCTGCGTGGGCATTCAGACCTGGTGCCAGCGTCGCTCGCAGCGCGATGGCACCATCGCAGCGGAACTTGCCCGGCTGCTCCCCGATGCTCCCGCGGGCATCGTCTTTGTGCCGCTCCGACTCGATGCTGGACCATCGAACACCGGCAGACTGCTGTTCGATCGCCTGCGCCCCGCAGCCTTCTCCACCACCTGGTCCGCGACCGCGATCATGCAGCAGGCCACTCACCGCGCGGATGTGACCGCCGCGTCGATCAACCCGTGGGCCGACTACCCGTTCGACAGGTTCTCCAAGGACGGATTCTGGTTTGATTCGCGCATCGACGCGCGGGCGCTTGCGCCGAAGGGCGATGGCGAGTTCATCGCATGGGCAGTGGCCGCGCCGTTCGTGGTGAGCGATGACGGCGAGGTCCGACTGGTGCGCCAGGTGGAGATCGAACGGTCCGATGGCAGGTCAGAGACGTTCGTGGTGCCAGTGGTCCGGGATGCCGTGCGCGCCGGCGATGCGCGGGGCCGGGCGACAGCCATCGTGCTTTCCGATAGCGCTGACCCGCCGGCGCGGACACTCACTGGATGGTCCTGGACGCCCACGTTCAGCGATGAACCGGGCGGCCGGGTTGAGTTCCAGCCCCTGACCTCGCGGGACATGCGACGTGAGGGAATCTGGCTCCACCCGACATACGCCGCCGGGACTCGCCGCGCGATCCACGCGACTATCGAGCCGCCCTTGGGCGGCGCGGAGCGTGCAGTCCGCTTCCATGTCACAACCCCGCCGGAGGATTACCAGCGCTTCGCGGGCGCGGTCCCCGTTACGATAATCTTCGACGTGCTCTCCGGCGACGGCGGTGGTGACACGTTGCTTTCCACCTCGCTCGAACTCACTCGCGATCTGGCCGAGTCCGAGCCGCGATGGAACACGATTACGCTGAGTGTGCCCGCAAGCGACACGGTCCTGACCTTGCGTGTCAGCACCAAGGGCGCTCCCGGCGGACCGCACGCGCCGGTATGGGTCACGCCCGGTGTGTGGATCACGCCCTGACCGGTTGCACGTCTCGGCATCTTCGCCTCAAAGTAGTTGCGGCACGTCGTACACGCCGCCCGGAAGACCGATCGCGCTCAGCAAGGGCGAGTGCGCGTACAAAAGTCTCCCGGTGCCTCCGGCATCGCGTGTGCGCAGGCTCATCGAGAGCACGCCGGGGATCTCCACATGCTCGAAGCCGACGGCCTCATCGCGCGTGATCGACGCCTGTGCGCCGAGCGGGAGCGGCAGGGTGTGATCGACATCCTCCTCCGAGCCGTAGCACAACCGAAGCGTCGCACGCGGGACGCCACCCCACCCCCCCCAGTCCGATCCGTCGAACTCGATCGTCAGCGTGGCCTCGCTGACCTGCGCGGCGCGCCCGTTGAGCATCGCCGGCGCGTACATGCGCAGGGCATCGGGGCTGATCGTCCACGAAACGCCGCGGATGGCTATCGCAGCCGCCCCAATGACCGGCGCGGAGGGCATCCCTTCCGTTTGGGACTCGATGCCGGGGATGTCCGCAAGGCGCGTCATGGCGTGTGCGTCTCAGATAAACTTGCTGAGCATGTTCGCGGCGATCCGGAGGCCTTTGCCCTCGGAGCCGACAAAACGCTCCCCGAGGCGTTCGATCGTCTGAACGAGTTCGAGCAGCGTGTCGAGGCGCTCGTTGAGTTGGCGGACATCGGCGGTGGTCACGGGCTTGTCGATCGGCGCAACCGGATCGGGAGCGTGCTCCGAGGCAAGGCGCAGGCCTCCGCCCCGAGCCTGCGCGGGGCTTGGGGCACGGTCCTTGCCGGTTGAATCGCGCAACTCGTGGAGCGTGGCGAGCAACGGCAGCACCTCTCGCCGAAGGCGCTCGCGCATAACCTTGCGTGACAGCGCCCAAGGGTCCTGCTCGGCGAGGAAATATTCTTTGCGGTCGCCACGCTTATGAGCGCGGGTGACCAGGCCCCACTCGACGAGCGATCGGAGCGACATCGAAGCGTTGCCGCGGCTGATGCGGAGCCGCTCCATCACATCATCCGTGTTCAGCGGCTGGCCGGTGATGTAGAGGAAGGCGTACACCTCGGCCATGGTGCGGGAGACGCCCCAGGCGGTGCCCATCTGGCCCCACGCGCCGATGAAGCGGTCCTGGACTTCCAGGAACTGTGCTTGGGGGATGGCTTCGGGGGGGCGGGCCATAAGGGAATCGTACATTCCGTAGGTTATGACGGCAACTGTATTTTCAATAAATAGTGAAAGAAGAGAAAGTAGAAAGCAGGAAGGAGGAAGCAGAAAGCCGGACGCAGTGAAGCAGCCGTTGAGTACAGAGTTCAGGAGTTGGAGAGGTCCAGCACGCCCGCGACACCGAGCACGCATGAGACGATGCCGTTGATGGTGAAGAAGGCCATTTCCAGGCCCGCCTTGCCGCGCTTGGCCAGAACAAAGTGCTCTACCAGCAGCAGGCACCCGACCGTCGCCACGCCTAGCCCGAATATCGGACCGAAGCGCGGCTCCGTGCGCCAAGCGGCGATGAGCAGGCCAAGCGCGGCGCTGTGGAAGAGACGGGAGACCCAGATCGCGCCGCTGGGTCCGAGGCGGGCGGGGATGGAGGACAGGCCGGCAGCGCGATCGAAATCGAGGTCCTGCAGCGCGTAGATGACATCGAAGCCAGCGACCCAGAAGAGGACCATGCCCGCGAGGAACCAGATGGCGGGGTTCGCGACGACGAAGTGAGGGTCGATGGCGACGGCCGCGGCGAGAGGCGAGGCCGCGAGCGCCCCGCCCAGGAAGATGTGGCAGAGCAGGGTGAAGCGTTTGGTGAAGGAGTAGAAGGCGATCCACGCCAGCACGGGCAGACCGAGCATGAGCGGCCAGGGGTTGGCGAAGAAGAGCCAGAAGAGGGACGTGCAGGCGATGAACGCCGCCGCCGAGGCGAACGCCATGGCAATGCCATCGCGTACGGAGAGTCTGCCCGCGGCAATGACGCGCCGCTGCGTGCGCGGGTTGCGGGCGTCGATGCGCCGATCCGCCAGACGGTTCACGAGCATCGCCCATGTGCGGGCGAAGACCATGCACGAGACGATAATGACGAGTTGCACGCCAAAGCGCGGCCAACCCTCGTGTCCCGCTCCATCAGTCGGTCTCGACATGAACGCCCCCAGGATTGCAAAGGGGAGCGCGAAGACGGAGTGGGCAAGTTTGATGTCGGCCGCGGCGAGCGCGACGCGTGTCATCAGCGGCGGACGCGGGAAGGCGATCGATGTCGGCGCGGCGGTCATCGGTCGATCGTAGAGGCGGTGGGCAGGTCTTCGGCGGTCAACTCGTGCGCGACGAGGTCGTCGTAGGTCTCGCGGATCCGGACAATCGACGCGTGCTGGCCATCGACCAGCACCTCCGCGGGGAGAGGGTGCGAGTTGTAGCGGCTGGCCATCGACATGCCGTACGCCCCGGCACCGAACACCGCCAGAATGTCGCCGCGGGCAACGGGCGGCAGGGCCCGGTCCTGCGCAAGGAAGTCCGCGCTCTCGCAGATCGGGCCGACCACGTCGCAAGGCTCCAGACCCGGCAGGTCGAGCGTCTCATCACGCCGCGGCGGCTCGTGCTGGGGCGCGCACGCCGCGGGCCACACAAAGTGGAACGATCCGTAGAGCGCCGGACGGATCAGCGTCTGCATCCCCGCGTCGCAGATCAGGAACTTCTTGACGCCCGAGACCTTGACGTACTGCACACGCGTCAGCAGGACACCGGCGTTGGCAGAAATGAAGCGCCCCGGCTCGAGGATGATCCGCACGCCGCGGTCGGCGAGGGGACGCAGCAGCGGGACGATCTTCGCGGCGTAGTCTGCCGCGGCGAGCGACTCGCCGGTTCGGTAGTCGGCGGAAAACCCCCCGCCGAGGTCGAGCGTGTCGATGCGGTGGCTGTCGCGCTCCAGCCCGTCGATGACAGCGAGCGTCTTGTCGATCGCGCGGACGTAGGGCTCGGGGCTGGCAACGGGCGAGCCGAGGTGCAGATGCACTCCGGTGAGCCGAAGGTGCTTGTGACCGGCGTAGCGCGCAAAGAAGTCTCGGGCGCGAGAGAGATCGACGCCGAACTTGGTCTCGGCGGTGCCGGTGGTGGTGTACTTGTGCGTCGAGGCATCCACATCCGGGTTGACGCGGAGGGCAGCAACTGCGGTCGCCCCTCGCTCGGCAGCCAGGGCCGCGATGACCTGAAACTCGGGTTCGGACTCGATGTTGAAGGTCCCCACGCCCGCGTCGAGGGCCATGGTGATCTCGGCATCGGTCTTGCCGACCCCGGCGTAGACGATCCGCTCGGCTGGCACGCCGGCCAGGATCGCCCGGTGGAGTTCACCGCCGGAAACGACGTCCATCCCCGAGCCGAGGGCCGCGAGCGTGCGGAGAACGCCGAGATTGGGGCAGGACTTCACGCTGTAGCAGACGGTGGGCCTCAGCGCGGCGAACGCCTCGGAGAGGCGGGAATAGTGGTGCGCGAGGGTCGCCCGCGAGTAGACGTAGGTCGGCGTGCCCACCCGCCGGGCGAGGTCGTGCAGGTCCAGGCCCTCGCAGAAGAGGCGGCCGTCGCGGTAAGCGAAATGGTCCATGGGGGCGGAGGATAGGGGAAGTCTGGGTGGCGCTGCCGCGGGCCGTACAAATGCCTTGCCCGCTCGCCCCCGGCCCGAACTGGGTGCATACTTGAAGAGTGGGCCGCCGATCTTGCTCCGAGACTTGCTGTATCCTCTGGCGCGGCCTCATCCGATTGGGATACGTGTGACGGGGGGGCGTGGCCGCGACGTTCGCGGCCTTGGAGGTACGAATGCACATTCTTCGCCGAACGCGCTTGGCCTTCACGCTCATCGAACTCCTGATCGTCATCGCGATCATCGCGCTCCTGATCGGGATCCTCCTGCCGACGCTTGCCAACGCTCGCCGCATCGCGATGAAGACCAAGTGCATGTCGAACATGCGGCAGATCACGATGGCGTCAGTTGTGTACGCGCAGGACTACAAGGACCTGCTCTGGCCCGCGAACTTCTGGGCGGACCTCGATGGCGACGCGACGACGCTCCCCTTCACGCCGGGCCTGCTTTTCAGTTATGTCAACTTCGCGGACTTCGTGGTCGAGTGCCCCAGCAACAAGCGATCGAGGGTGGTGTCAGTCGGCGGGCCGCCGAACGGGTTTGGCTGGGCCCGCGACCTGAACTTTGACTACACCATGTTCGACGAGGTGCAGGGCGCTCAGTTGGGTCGCGCGATCCAGGTCGCGTACGTCCGGCCGACGGATGCCAACACCGCGCCCAACCTTCCGGCCGCGCTGATCCCCACACTCACCTACTTCCGCGCGCTGCCGATCTTCATCGAGGAAAGTACACCGGTCTGGAACCAGGTCTTCACCGACGGGTACTGGGGCAACGAGGACCAGGTCTCGCTCCGCCACGACAAAGGCGGGCACATCGGCTTCTTCGACGGCACCGTGGAACTCTTCCGGCCCAGGCGCGGCCCCAACGCCGAACTCCGCGAACCCACTCAGGACTTCGAGGCCAACGACATCTACGCCAGCGTCAAGGGCATCGCCGGGTCGTGGTGGAAGGTCACCGACCGCGGCCAGCCGTACGGGTGGATCAACTCGCCGAGGTTCTGATTGGCGTGGGGGTGAGTTGTGACGCGTGAGTCGTGACCGGTGGCGCAGCCCGGCTGCGATCGGCGTGTGAACTCGTCCGTTCGCAACTCACGCCTCGCCACTCACCCGTCATCATCCAAGCCACTACCATTCGCCCCGCGGCCTGCCGGCCGCGACAGGAGCGGTCGCATGGCCTGGTTGCGTGTTGCTGATGCGCTCAAAGCGCCGGTCGGGAGCGAGGTCACCGTCAAGGGCTGGGTGCGCACGCGGCGCGACTCCAAGGCCGAGGGTGGCCTCTCGTTCATCAATGTCCACGACGGTTCGTGCTTCGACGCGATCCAGGTCGTCGCCACCGGTGCGCTCGCCAACTACCAGAGCGAGGTGACCAAACTCAGCACGCACTGCGCGGTCGAGTGCGACGGCACGATCGTCAAGAACCCCAAGGGGGGCAACGAAGTCCAGGCGACCGAGGTCCGCGTCATCGGCTGGGTTGATGACCCCGACCACTACCCGGTGCAGCCCAAGCAGCACAGTTTCGAGTACCTGCGCGAGGTGGCGCACCTTCGCCCCCGCACCAACACCTTCGGCGCGGTCGCGCGGGTGCGGCACTGCCTGAGCATGGCCGTCCACCGCTTCTTCCACGAGCGCGGCTTCTTCTGGGTCCACACGCCGATCATCACCGGCAGCGACTGCGAGGGTGCGGGGCAGATGTTCCGCGTCAGCACGCTGGACCTGGTGAATGTGCCGCGGAACCCCGAGGGCGGTTGCGATTACACAAAGGACTTCTTCGGCAAGGAGACCCACCTCACGGTCTCCGGGCAACTCAACGTCGAGACCTACTGCTGCGCGCTGTCGAACGTGTACACCTTCGGGCCGACCTTCCGCGCGGAGAACAGCAACACCGCGCGCCACCTCGCCGAGTTCTGGATGATCGAGCCGGAGATGGCCTTCTGCGACCTGATGCGCGACAGCCAGATCGCCGAGGACTTCATCAAGTACTGCGTCACCGCCGCGCTCGACGAACTCCCCGACGACATGAAGTTCTTCGATGAGCGGATCGAGAAGGGCCTTCTCGACCGTCTGAGGCATGTGCTCGACACGCCCTTCCGCCGTCTGCCGTACACCGAGGCGGTGAAGATCATCCAGGAAGCAGCGGCCAAGGGGAAGAAGTTCGAGTTCCCGGTCAAGTGGGGCACCGACCTCCAGACCGAGCACGAGCGCTACCTGACGGAGGAGCACTTCAAGCAGCCGGTGATCCTGATGAACTACCCCAAGCAGATCAAGGCGTTCTACATGCGCCTGAACGACCCCGGCACGGATGGCGCGCCCGGCGACACTGTCGCGGCGATGGACGTGCTGGTGCCCAAGATCGGCGAGATCATCGGCGGCTCGCAGCGCGAGGAACGGCTCGACAAACTCGACGCACGGATTGCCGAGATGAAACTGCCCGCCAAGGAGTATTGGTGGTACCGCGATCTGCGCCGCTACGGGACCGTGCCCCACGCCGGCTTCGGCCTGGGCTTTGAGCGGCTCGTGCTGTTCGTGACCGGGATGGCGAACATCCGCGATGTGATCCCGTTCCCGCGCGCACCCGGGCAGGCGGAGTTCTAGGAAATGCGGCCTTTGGATTGCGGATTGCGGATTGGCAGGAAGAAGCGGGGGCGACTCAATCGCTCGACCGCCGTGCTCAGTGGCGCGTTCGTGTTCCTTGTTGCTGTCTCTTGTAAGACCGCGGATCAACCCGCAAAGTCGCCGCCGCTCCAGCGGCAGACGAGTGTCGAGGACGCCGCAGCGGTGGGTGTCGGCGAGATATTCACGATCCCGCGAATGGTCACGCTCGATGGACGTACGATTGAGCCTGCCGACTTGTTCAAGGACCGCAGCGGGGTCGTCATCGCGATGACCAGTACGGGTTGCCCGATGTCGCGGAAGTACGGGCCGCGGCTGGCGGCGATCGAGCAAGAGTACCTCGCGCGCCCGGCAGGCAACGCTGTTGCCTTCGTCTACGTCAACACCGTCGAGGCCGAGACCGATCAGCACATGCGCGAGCAGGCCCGTGTGTACGGCTTTCGCGGCCCGTACCTGCCCGACCGCGATCGTGCGGTCGCGGCCGCTCTGGGCGTACGGACAACGACCGAGGTGTTTGTTCTCGATCGTGATTCGCGCCTGGTGTACCGAGGCGCGGTCGATGACCAGTACGGCATCGGAACATCTTTGGGCGCGGCGCGCCACACCTACCTGCGCGATGCGCTGGACGCCCTACTGGCGGGCACGGCGGAATCACTTCAGGTAAAAGCTACGTTTGCGCCGGGGTGCCTGGTGGACGTGCCGCGGCGGGGGATCGCAGGCGGAGTCGCTGCATCGGCCATCGGGCGAGCGGCATCGGGCCTGACCTACTTTGAGCGCGCAGCGCACATGCTTGCCGACAACTGCGTGGAGTGTCATACACCCGGCGGTGTTGCGCCGTTCAGCCTCGCGACCTATCCAGACATTCAGGGTCGCGCATCGATGATCGAGGCGGTGGTGCGCGACGGCCTGATGCCACCCTCGCACGGGCGCGTGACAAGCGATGTGAGCGAGATTGCGTCGCCGCGGCAGATGAGCGATGCGGATCGCGCGGACCTGCTGGCGTGGCTGGCCTCGGATCGCGCAATGGGCGACTTCGCCGATGGACCCCCACCGAAGACCGCCACGGCGGAGTGGGCTGTGGGAAGTGGAAAGCCGGACCTGCTGTACATCACGCCCGGCCTGCGGCTGCCGGTGGACGGGTCGCTGATGCACGCGCGATCGGTGCTGCGTCTTGCACACACAGAGGATCAGTGGGTGCGCGAGGTGGAGTTCCGGCCGCTGAAGTTGGACACGGTGCATCACGCTTTCGTGTGGATTCTGCCGCGCGGTGTGGGTGCGCCGGCGGACGATGCACTGCCGCGGGGGCTCGAGTTGCTCGGCGTCTACAGCCCTGCGCAAACAGTCTTGCGGTACCAGGGCGGCATCGCACGCCGGCTGCCCGCGGGCTGCTCGCTGCTTGTGGACCTGTACGCGCAGCCGATGGGGCGCGAGATGATGGCCTCGCTGCGGATGGCGATCGCGCTGGGAGATGAGCCTCGTGAGGAAGTGCGGAGTCTTGTCGTGCAGGAACCGGGCCTCCGCATCGCGCCCGGCGATGGTGCGGCGGTAGGCTCGGCGGAACTTGTGCTTGCGGAAGATGCCCGTGTGCTGGCCGTGACGCCGTACATGCGGGCCAGAGGCAAGTCGCTTCGCCTCACCGCCTCGGATGTTGGAGGCGCGAACAATGCCAAGCGCGAGGGAGACTCACCCGCTCGCCGCGGCATAGTTCTTGACGCCCCCCGCTACGACTACCGCTGGCAGTTCAGGTACGAGTTCGCCGAGCCGCGCCTGCTCTCGGCAGGAACAACACTCTCGCTCCGCGCCGTGTACGACAACTCCGCCGCGAACGCCAACAACCCTGACCCCGCCGCGACCGTCCGCTCCGGCCCCGGCGCGGCGGATGAGGCGCTCATGGCGGTGCTGGAGGTCGTGGTGCCGGTGGCGAGGCACGGGCAGTAACGCGCTCACGCGAAGATGTACCGCGGGTCGTACTCGACCTCGTGCCTGCGGAGGAACTCGACCAGTTCGTCCTCGAACTTGCGCTCCGCGTGGTGCTCGCGCTGGTGGTCGATGTAGTTCTTCACCGCTTCAACGCTCGACTTGCTCACCGAGAATGCGGCGTACCCGGTCTGCCATCCGAACTCCCGCTTGCTCAGGTCATCATGCATCCAGCGCGACGAGTTGGACTTGAGATCGCGGACAAGGTCGGCGAGGGCGCACGATTGGTGCAGATCGACCAGCAGATGAATGTGGTCTTCAACCCCGCCCGCGGCGATGATTGCACTGTCCCGGTGCCGCGCAATGCCGCCGAGATACTCGTACAGACGGGGCGCGAGGTCCGGAGAGATCGACCGCTCCCGATTCTTCGTGGAGAAGATGATGTGTACAAGATGACAGCAGAGCGTGCTTCCCATCCCGGCAGTATCGCAAGTGTGTTGGTGGGGAGCAAGAGTGCACACCGACGTGGTGGCCGAAAAGGGCAGAGATCAATCGTTGACGTCCCTGGAGGGGCCCGACGGGTGAATCGTTGATCGTCAAGGTTCCGCGGCAAGGCCCGAAGG